>CANQFE010000028.1 GCA_947598285.1 uncultured Bacilli bacterium | reverse complement strand
AAAAAGTGACTGGATTTTAGTGTAAGACTAAATTCTCGTTCTCCATATTAAAACTGGAATTTAACTTTTCACTTCACACTTAATTTTTTCTTTAAAAAAATGTTTTACAAATAAAAAAAATGCTGTTATAATACATTTAACAGATTTAAGTGGGCATAAACTCCCACTTTTATTATTGGAAAGGGTGAGTTATGGAAAAATTAGAACAGATTAAAAAGGCAATTTCAAAGCCTTTGAATGATTTAGAGATTATCGTAGATAGTATCGAATTTGTCCAAAATGGCAATTATCATTCATTAAATATCATCTTAGATAAAGGAAGTGGCCTAGACTTAGATACCATAGAGGAAGCCACCAATATTATAAATCCGATCTTAGATGAATTAGATTTATTTGAAGAATCTTACATTTTAGATGTTTCAAGTAAAGAAAGAGGAGGAAATCATGAACAGTAAAGAATTTATTAAAGCATTAGATCATATTACCGAAGAAAAAGGAATTAGTAAAGATATTGTTTTTGAAGCGATGGAACTTGCACTCGCGACCGCATATAAAAAGAATTTTGGTTCTAAAACAAATGTAGAAGTAAAAATAAATCGAGAGACAGGAGATATTAAAGTTTATTCTTATTATGTTGTTGTAGATGACTTTGATGATGGAAGTGAAACAACCGATGAAGAAGGAAATATTGTAAAAATTCCTCCTGAAATTAATGTTGATGCCCAAATTCTTTTAGAAGATGCCAAAGAAATGGATCCAGAGGCAAAAATAGGAGACCGTATTGTAAGAGAAGTTACGCCAAAAGATTTTGGAAGAGTAGCAGCTGGAACTGCTAAACAAGTATTAACTCAGAAAATTAGGGAAGCCGAACGTGCTCAAATCATGGAAGAATTCCAAGATAAGGAAGGCGAGATGATGATGGGCATGCTTGCCATGGAAGATCAAAAAAATTACTATGTAGATTTAGGAAAATCACGAGGGATCTTACCAAAATCAGAAATGATTCCCGGAGAAGTTGTCAAAATGGGTTCTTCTATTCGCGTTTATATTACCAAAGTAGAAGAAACTACAAAAGGACCATTAATTTTATGTTCAAGAAAACATTATGGTTTTGTAAAACGTTTATTTGAAACCGAAATTCCTGAACTAGTAGATGGGACAATTGAACTTTATGCGGTAGTTCGTGAACCTGGTATTCGTAGTAAAGTCGCTGTCTACTCAAACCAAGATAATGTAGATCCAATCGGCGCATGTATTGGTGAACATGGTTCAAGAATTGCCAATATTTTAAAAGAATTAAATGGTGAAAAAATTGATTTAGTAAGATATTCCGAGAATCCTGAAGAATTTATTCAAAATGCTCTTTCTCCAGCTAAAAATGTAACCGTAAATATCTTAGATCCAATGAAAAAAGAAGCTTTAGCGATTGTCTCTGATGATAATTTATCTCTTGCAATTGGTAAAAAAGGCTCCAATATTAAACTTGCTAGTCGTCTTACAAAATATAAAATTGAAATGAAATCGCTCGCCCAAATAAACGAAGAAGCAAATAAATAAAGATTTGAGGTAGATCAAAATGAAACAAAGAAAAATTCCAATGCGAACTTGTCTTGTCACCAAAGAAAAATGTGAAAAAAAAGATTTAATTCGTGTTGTAAGAACTCCCCAAAAAACGATTGAAATCGATGAAACTGGAAGAAAAAATGGCAAAGGTGCTTATTTAAAAAAAGCTAAAGATGTTATTTTAAAAGCTCGTGACAAAAAATTATTAAACCATGCTTTAGAAAGTGAAATTCCTGAATCAATCTATGAAGATTTATTAAAAATGGTTGAAGAAGATGAATAGAAAGATCTGGAAAAAATAAAATAACATAGAAATAAAAAAGTTGAAAAAGAAAGGATGTGTGTTTATGGATTATATGACAGTAAAAGAATATGCTCAAAGTGTCGGAATGTCTGTTGCTGAAATATTAAAAAAATGTGAGTTGCTAGGAATAGATGTGAAAAATGCAAACGATGGACTTACGGAAGATGATGTTGTAAATCTTGATATTGCTACCAATTTAATTAGTACGGATGAAGAACAAACCTATGAAGAAGAAGATAAAATGGATGAAGTCGTTGAAGATTTGGTTCGTTCTACGAATGTCCATACAATGGATCAAGATACCAAAAAACAAAAATTAAAAAAACGCAGCGAGATTGAAAATAGTAAATCAGAATATTTAAATAAACGAAAAGAAATGTATAAACATAAAGAAAAACTGATGACCAATCAAGTTCAAGAAGATGTCATTCTTTTTAAAGATAAAATGAGCGTAGCCCAACTTGCTGATGAATTAAATATAAGTGGCACAGATATCATTAAAAAATTAATGAGCTTAGGAATGATGGTTTCTTTAAATCAAGAACTAGATTTTGAAACAGCCGAATTAGTTGCATTAGATTATGGGAAAACTTTAAAGAAAGAAGAAACTCAAGATGTCACAAATTTTGAAGAATACGAAGTGAATGATAAAGAAGAGGATTTAGTTTTAAGACCAGCAGTCGTAACCATTATGGGTCATGTTGACCATGGCAAAACAACCCTTTTAGATTATATTCGTCACAGTAAAGTAGTTGATACCGAATTTGGTGGAATTACGCAACACATTGGAGCTTATCAAATTGAACATAATCATCAAAAAATTACTTTTATTGATACTCCTGGTCATGCGGCATTTACAGAAATGAGAGCAAGAGGAGCAAGTGTTACGGATATTGTTATTATTATTGTCGCGGCTGATGATGGTGTCATGCCACAGACTGAAGAAGCTGTAGACCATGCCAGAAGTGCTGGAGTCCCAATTATTGTTGCTGTAAATAAAATTGATAAGCCAAATATTAATATTGATCGCGTGATGCAAGAATTATCTGCTCTTGGTGTAACACCAGAAGCTTGGGGTGGAGATGTCCCATTTGTAAACATTTCAGCTCATACCGGAGAAGGCGTTGATTTACTATTAGAAACCATTCAAACAATCAGCGAAGTAAATGGCTACAAAGCCAATCCAAATCGTTATGCCATGGGAACAGTAATTGAATCAAAAATGGATAAAAATATTGGTGGAGTTGCCTCTCTTTTAATCCAAAATGGAACCCTTCGTTTAGGAGATCCAGTTGTAGTCGGAACATTTTTTGGTCGAGTAAGAACAATGAAAAATGATTTAGGTCAATCGATTGTGGAAGCAGGACCATCAACACCAGTAGAAATTACCGGAATATCAGATAATCCAAGCGCCGGAGATAAATTCATGGCTTTTGAAACCGAAAGTGAAGCCAAAAGTGTAGCATCAAAAAGACAAGCTCAAGCAAAATTAGCTCGTTATAAAAAAGAAGTTGTATCATTAGATGATTTATTTTCTAAAATTAAATCAGGTCAAAAAGAAATCAATGTAGTCTTAAAAGCTGATGTTCGTGGTAGCGAAGAAGCTGTTAAAAATGCCTTAGAAAAAATTGATGTAGAAGGCGTTAAAGTAAAAGTGATTCGAAGTGGAATTGGAACCATTACCGAAAGTGATGTTGTCTTAGCAAATGCATCCAATGCAATTGTAATTGGCTTTAATGTTGTTCCATCTTCAATTACCAAAGAAGTTGCCAAAGAATATAATGTCGATATCAGATTATATACGATTATTTATAAAGCAATTGAAGAAATGGAACTTGCCATGAAGGGTATGTTAGATCCAGAGTATGAAGAAAATACTTTAGGAGAAGCAGAAATAAGAAAAATATTTACTTTTTCGAAAGTGGGAAAAATAGCTGGATGTTATGTTTTAGATGGTGTCATGAAAAGTAGCGCGCTTGCCCGAGTGATTCGAGATGGTGTCATTATCTATGAAGGAAAAATAGCTTCTTTACAAAGAGAAAAAGATCAAGTAAAAGAAGTGAAAAAAGGCTTTGAGTGTGGTATTACTTTAGAAAATTATAGTGATATTAGAGAAGGAGACATCATTCATAATTATGAAATGGTGGAAGTAAAAAGATGAGTGAAATTAAATTTCAAAGAATTAATTCTGAATTAGTAAAAACAATTTCCGAAATTTTACTATTAGAAACAAATGATGAATTCTTAAAAAGCATTACCATTACGGCAGCAGATATATCTCATGATTTATCTTATGCTAAAATTTATTTTACCAGTATTTTAGATCGTGAAAAAAAATCTTTAGAAAAAGAAATGGATGAGGCATCTGATTTTATTCGTAAATTTGTTGCCGAAAAAATGGATTTAAGACAAACTCCAAAACTAAAATTTATCTATGATGAATCGATTGAATATGGAAATAAAATTGAGCAAATGATCGAACAAATAAAAGAAAAAGAAAATCGGTAATTTGTTCTTTTTTTCTAAGAAAAAGGAGGAATTCTTGTGACAGATGGAGTATTATTTATTGATAAACCTAAAAATTTAACAAGTCGTGATGTAGTAAATCAAATTTCTAAAATTTATCATACGAAAAAGGTAGGACATACGGGTACACTAGATCCTATGGCAACAGGAATTTTAATTGTTTGCTTAGGAAAATATACAAAACTAGTAGAAAGCCTTACAAGTACCACAAAAGAATATCTTGCCAAAATGGTTTTAGGAATAGAAACAGATACAGGTGATATCACTGGAAAAATAGAAAAAAAGGTAAAAAAAGAAATATCAATAGAGAAAATTAAAGAAACTTTTTTAAATTTTCCTCAAATATATGAACAAGAAGTTCCTCTTTATTCTGCAGTAAAAATAAATGGCAAAAAATTATATGAATATGCAAGAGAAGGAATAAAAGTAAAACTCCCTAAACGAAAGGTAGAAATTTTTTTCTTAGAACTAAAAAATTATGAAAACAATGAAATTACTTTTCAAACTACTGTTTCTAAAGGAACCTATATTAGAAGTTTGGTAAGAGATTTGGCTTTTCAAATGGGAACAGTTGGAACAATGAGTTCTTTAAGAAGAATTAAACAAGGGAGTATTGATATAAAAGATTGTCTTCCTTTAGAACAAATTACTAAAGATACTCCTTTAAAAACAATGAAAGATTTGTTTTCTTATCCTACTTATGAAGTAACTGAAAGAGAAAAAGAAAAAATCAAAAATGGAAATTTTCTTTTCCTTTCTTCTAAGGAAGAAAAATTAATGCTTACTTATCAAGGAGAAGTTTTAGCAATTTATAAAAAAAATCAAGATCGTTATGATATGGAATTTAAGGTGATTTAAATGCATGATATATGGAGTCCTTGGCATGGATGTATTAAAGTGAGCGAAGGATGCAAACATTGCTATATGTACTTTTTAGATAAAGTTCATGGCAATAAAGATGGAAGAATGATTTACAAAACCAAAGATATGAATTATCCTTTAAGGAAAAATCGAGATGGCTCATATAAAATCAAAAGTGGTGAACAACTAAGAGTATGTATGTCTTCAGACTTTTTTTTAAAAGAAGCAGATTCTTGGCGGGAAGAAGCTTGGGATATTATTAGGAAAAGAAAAGATGTTATTTTCTTTTTATTAACCAAAAGAATTGAACGAGTAAAGATGTGTTTGCCAAAAGATTGGGAAGAAGGATATTCCAATGTGTTTTTAAATGTTACTTGTGAAAATCAAAAACGAGCCGAGGAAAGAATTCCCATTTTACTTTCACTTCCTGCCAAACATAAAGGAATTATGTGTGCTCCTTTGATTGGACCTATTTCAATAGAAAAATATTTAAAAGAACATCAAATTGAACAAGTTATTGTTGGTGGAGAAAATTATGATGGAGCAAGACCTTGTGATTTTGAATGGGTCAAAAGTTTACAAAAAGAATGTGTAAAATATAATGTAAAATTTTGCTTTATTGAAACAGGAACTTGTTTTGTAAAAGATGGTAAAACATATCATTTAAAAAATAAAGAAATTCAATCTCAAATGGCCTATAAATCTAAAATGAATTATGAAGGAAAAAAGATCCATTTTGAATTATTTGATGAATTTTTAAATGAGATTCCTGAAGAAGAACTTTATCAATCTTATTTTCAACAAAAATGTTTTTCTTGTGGCAGTAAACCCATTTGTAATGGTTGTAGTAAATGTGGTAGATGTCAAAAAATTACTGAGTGATCAGTAGTTTTTTTTGGTTGGTTCTTCCAGTGATCCAATCAATAGAATAATGAAATTTTTGACTAATTTCATATATTGTATATGTTGTGGGAAAAGATAGCCCATTTTCATTTTTGGATAACGTTGTATGGTCAATACTTAAAAATTCGGCCATTTTTCTTAAAGATAACTGTTCTAAAGAACGTATTTCTTTTAGTTTATTTCCAACAATAGATTTATCAAAAACAGGAATTGTTTCTATTTTTTTCACATTTGTTAAATTGAGTAAATAATCAATTCGACAAGAATAAAGATTGGCAAGTAAAACTAATTTGCTTAAAGGAATCATGTCTGATCCACATTCCCAGGAAGCATAAGTTCCTCTTTTGACACCAATTTTATTTGCAACAAAAGCTTGAGAAAAATCATGTTCTTCGCGCATATCACGAATTCGTTCAAAGTTCATAATCTCACCAGTTAAATTTTCTCATTATAAAATCAAATTGGTCTATTATGCAGTTGATTTTCAACAACCAAATTGTTATAATTATTATGATAGAAGGTAATATTCAACAAAAAGCTGCTTAAATAAAAAAAAAGAAGACCATAATAAAAGTAGGTGCAAAAAATGAAACTAGAAAAATTTAAAGAAAGAAATAACAAACAAAAATATATCATAATTTTTACCATAGCATGTGTGTTATTCATCACAGGAGTTTTTCTATATAAAACATTTGCAAGCTTTCAAGTCATAGAAAATGAAGATCTTATTAATGGAAATGTAAGTGATCCCGGAGATGTCTATTTTGCATTTTATGTTGATGGAGTATTAAGTAAAGAAGTACCTCAAAAAGGAAGTAACTATGTTTTTAATTCCAAAGAAAGTTACTGTGGAAAATTAGGAAAGAAAAATGATAATATTATTCCCTGGTATCATAGAGAAGATGGAAGTATTACAGTAGAAGGAATATTAAATACCCATACTAAATGTGTATTATATTTTGAAAGAGGAGAAAACTTTATAGAAACAATACAAAAAGTACCAATCAAAGAAGAAGAAAGTAACGAGGAAGGACTATATAAAGTAAGTCATACAGATGCTGATATTACCTATACAGAAGATGAAGAAAAGAAAAATGAATTAAAAAAAGAAGAATTAAGATATGCAGGGAGTAATCCAGATAATTATGTGTGGTTTAATCATGAATTATGGAGAGTGATCGGATTAGTCAACACTCCAGAAGGACAAAGAATTAAGTTAAGAAGAAAAGATAGCATAGGTTCCTACGCATGGGATACATCAGAAAAGGAAATAAATCAAGGATATGGAGTAAACGAATGGAGCACATCAGATATCCAAGTTTTATTAAATGATTATTATTATCAAAACAAAATCAATCAAACATGTTATACAACTCAAGAAAATCAAAGTACTATCTGTTCTTTTGATGGTCAAGATGAACATGTACGAGGTTTAAAACAAGTTGCGGAATTGATAGATACAGTAACTTGGAATACAGGAACAGTATCTAATACAGATAATTCTACTAAGCAATTTTATAATGAAGAAAGAGGAAACCTAGTGAATACTTGCACTGATCCAACTAGCTGTAACGATAAAATACCAAGAAGTTATATATGGAAAGGAAATGTTGGCTTAATCTATCCGAGTGATTTTGCCTATGGCATTGGAAAAAATAGACAATCATGCTTAAATGTTAGTTTGCATTCTTGGTATGAAAAGAATGAATGTCAAAATAATAATTGGCAAGCAACGTCCATAACTTATTGGACAATTTCACCAGATCTAGCTTCGAATCTAGCTTACCGCGTAATAATTATAGGAAGCGGAAATTATGCAATCGCTGGTTATACTTCAGTAGATAGTCCAAGACCTATTTATCCGACACTGTATTTAAAAACAGATATTTTGGTTTCTCAAAATTCAATTGGAACTGTAGAAAATCCATATATAATTTCCTAAATCAATTGACCTTGGGGGGGGGGTATTATGATAAAATCACTATAGAAGTTATGGTGATTTTTTAAATGAAATTAGAGAAATTTAAAGAAAAGAATAAGAAAAAACAAGGAATCATTTTATTTACCATAGTATGTGTATTGTTAATCACAGGAGTTTTCTTATATAAAACTTTTGCAAGTTTTCAAGTCATCGAAAATGAAGATTTAATTCATGGAAGTATTGAAGATCCCGGAGATGTTTATTTTGCCTTTTATGTTGATGGAGTATTAAGTAAAACCATGCCATCCAAAGAAAGTAATTACGTTTTTAATTCAAAAAAAAGTTACTGTGGAGAATTAGGAAAGAAAGATGATAATATTATTCCCTGGTATCATAGAGAAGATGGAAGTATCACAGTAGAAGGAATATTAACTACCCATACCAAATGTGTGTTATATTTTGAAAGAGGAGAAAACTTTATAGAGAAAATAAAAGAAGTACCAATCAAAGAAGAAGAAAGTAACGAAGAAGGACTATACAAAGTAAGTCATGAAGATGCAGAAATAACATATACAGAAGAAAAAGAAAAACAAGATCTTTTAAAACAAGAAGAATTAAGATATGCAGGGAGTGATCCAGATAATTATGTATGGTTTAATCATGAGTTATGGAGAGTAATTGGTTTAGTCAATACTCCCGAAGGCCAAAGAATAAAACTAATAAGAAAAGATAGTATTGGAAGATATACTTGGGATTCTTCTGAAATAACAGAAAATAAAGGTTATGGAATAAATGAATGGTCTACTTCCGATGTAAATCAAGTATTAAATGATTATTATTCTCAAAACAAAATCAATCAAACTTGTTATCAATTTGATAAATCTGAAAATGATCAATATATTTATAAGAAAGTTTCTTGTAGTTTCGATGGGAAAAATGGAAATAAGGTACGAGGTTTAAAACAAGTTGATGAAATGATTGATACAGTAACTTGGAACTTAGGAGCAGGCATTGGTGCAAACATAAATACAGATACTACTTCATCATACTATAATCAAGAACGAAGTAACAATACTGGAAAAAATTGTACTGCAAATTGTCTTGATAATATTGTAAGAACTACATCATGGAAAGGTAAAATTGCTCTCATGTATCCAAGTGATTATGGGTATGCATCCTCTGGAGGAAAGAATAAAACAAGAATGTCTTGTCTTAGTTTATCTATGAAAGCATGGAAAGATGTCGGATCAGAGGAGTGTTTAAATAATAATTGGATAGGAGAATTATCTGATTCGACTATTTATCTGTTAACTCCTATACAATATCAGAGCTCTTCTGCTGCAATGGTTACAGAATTATGGCAGCATGCTTTTACTGACATAAGAGGTGCAAATTCTGGACATATCTTTCCTACACTATATTTAAAAACAGATATTTTAGTTTCTCAAAACTCAACGGGAACAATAGAAAATCCATATATAATTTAAAAATATTTTTATTAAATTTAAAGACTTTTTGTTAGAAATTTGTTACAATGTATTTATATAATGGAGAAAAAAATTTATGAAAAATAAATTTAATTTAACAAGAGAACAAAATGTATTCGTGGCTAAAAGAAATATTGTTGATTATATTTGGAAAAGTGCTAATCTTGAAGGTATTATGGTGACATATTTTGAAACGCAGGCTATATATGATGGTGGTATTGTTAATGGCTTAACTGTTGATAAAATAATTGCTATTAATAATTTAAAATATTCTTGGGAGTTTATCCTTGAAACTGAAGGAATAGATTATGATTTTAAAACATTATGTCATTTACATAAATTAACTTGTGATAAATTGGTTCTAGATCAAAATTTAGGAAAATTAAGAACGACCCCCGTAAATATTGGTGGAACTACTTGGAAACCTCAATTTCCAATAGAAAGTCAAATTAAAGAAGAATTGCAAGAATTACTTAATCAAACTGAGAAAACGAAAACAGAGATAGCGATTGAAATCATGCTATGGATCATGAGAAGACAAATGTTTATTGACGGTAATAAAAGAATCGGTATGTTATTTGCTAATAAAATAATGATAGATAATGGGTGTGGAATAATAACGATTTCACAAAAAAATCAGCCAATATTTTTTGAAAAACTAATTAAATTTTATGAAACAGGAGATAATTCTGATTTAAAAAAATGGATTTATGATACTAGTATAGATGGTATTGATTTAAATAATAATTAATTTTGGTACATACAAAATGAAACATAAATGATAACATTCCTTGTGTAAATTGACTTCTGGGGGGGGGGTAATTGATAAAATCATCATAAATAGGTATGGTGATTTTTTAAATGAAATTACAAAAGTTTAAAGAAAGAAATAAAAATCAAAAATATATCATAATTTTTACTATAGCTTGTGTGTTATTAATCACAGGAGTTTTCTTATATAAAACATTTGCCATCTTTCAAACAAATTTAAATGAAGATATGATAGAAGGAGAAGTCCAAGATATAGGAGATTTAGAATTTGCCTTTTATATTGATGATGGCAAAGGAGATCAAATATCAAAGACAGCACCAAAGAAAGATGATGGCTATAGTTTAGATACTAGTAGTAGTTATTGCAAAGATATGACAACAGGAAAACAAATAGGAAGTATTAATTGGAATCAAGAAAGATGGAGTGCAGAAGTCAAAGATATCACAACAACAAAAACAAAATGTTATTTGCATTTTAAGAAGATTTATGAAGAAGATACATTAAATGGAGCAACACCAGATTTAATGAATGGAAGATTAGTACCAGTGGTTATATCAGAAAAAGAGAAACCAAGTGATATCACAGAATATACAAATAATACACAAAGTTATGGAGGAAAAGTAGAAAAAGCAGATATCACAAATACAAGTAATCCATGGTATAGTTACAAAGATAAAAAATGGGCCAATGCAGTGATATTAAGAGATGGAGTAGTTGATAACTATGTACCAGGAGAAGAAATCAAAGAAAAAGATATTGAAAGTTATTTTGTGTGGATCCCAAGATATCAATATGTGTTACAAGAAGATGTTAGTACATTTGATAGTTACTCTGGTGTAACAGAATTAGGAAATAAAACAAATGTAACAGAAGTTTATGATGCGATGAAAAATGCAAATCAAGAAGGAAATAAAGAAGGGAATAAAGCAACAAATCATCCATTTGAAATCGAATTTGGATCAAAAGAGAATGGTAATAAACAAGGAAGTAAAAAAGGAGATTCTATCACTCATCCCGCTTTTGAAGCTTTTGATAGTAATGGATTCTGGGTCGGAAAATTTGAAACAGGATATAACCAGAATAGTGATCCAAGTTTGGAAATTACAACAGAAAATTGGAATTCAGCAACTGCTATAAATGAAAATTTATCACCCGAAAAAGTGATTATTAAACCAAGTGTATACGGATGGCGAGGTTTTAACATATCTCATTTTTTCTATACTTCATATGATTACAAACGTGAATTAGAAAGTCATATGATGAAAAATACAGAATGGGGAGCAGTCGCCTATTTAACATATTCCAAATATGGAAGATGTGATAGTAGCAATAAAAGCTGTAGTGAGGTAAGAAACAATAATGTATCACCAAGCATTACAGGATCTTCATCTAATTTTGAACCAACCTGTGGATATACAGCAGGTAGTGAAACATGTCATAAAAATGAAACAATAAATAAATTATATATGGATGGAGACTATTCTTATAATTATTATAATGTGGAAAGTAGAATATCAAGTACCACAGGAAATTATTCAGGAATTTATGATATGTCAGGAGGTATTTGGGAAGTAGTTATGGGAGTGATGCAGGGAAAAAACGATAACTCAAAAGCACCAGCGAGTGGAAAAGACAAAAGTTTTAATTCAGGGTTTAAAGGACCGTATAGTAATTGTAATGAAAATGGTGCTATAAATGGAGAAGAATGCGGACAGGATACGGAAAATAAAGACGGTTTTGATTGGCCATCTTCAAAATATTATGATTTATATGATTATAGTACGACTGGAACTGATTATAAAAATGGAATACTTGGAGACGCAACCAAAGAGGTAGGGCCATTTTATAGAGTTTCATATAACAACGGGAATACAGTAAGATATATTGGAAGTTACAATGCCGATTTATCATATTTTATAGAGGATATTGGACCATGGTTTTTCCGAGGAGATGGTGTTAGCGATGGAACCGATGCAGGACTTTTTGCTTTTACTAGTCTTAATGGACTATCTTCGGTATCTTTTGGTTTTCGCATCATCTTAACTCCTTAACATTGTTTTTTTAAATTTTCAATTTCATTTTGCATTTTCTGTAAAGCTTTCATAATCGCATCCATTTGAGCTTGATTTGAAGAATTGGTATTATTTGTCGTATTTTGCATTCGTCCTTCAATCAAAGCTTGTTGACCAGCATAAGCAAGTAAGTAATCTCCTACTAAAACAAGCCAATTACCAACAGTATTGGCTTCATTTGGCGTAAAATCTGGCGAGATTACCGCGCCTACTAATGTTGCTGAAAGGGCATAAAGTTGAGGATCTATATTGGGAGGAAACATAAAAGCCTCCTTTTTATTAGAGTATGAAAAAAAGAAAAAAATTATTTCTGAAAATGAATTTCTTTTTAATGACCTACACCATAAAATTTTCATATACTACCATAGAAAGGTCTGATAACAATGCTAAAAACCGTTGCTGATTTATCTTTATCAGAAAGTGGGATCATTAAAGAAATACACTTGGAAGAGCCAAAATATTTTAAAGCATTTCACTTAGGAGTTCAAAAAGGAAACAAAATCACATGTCTTTTTAAAAGTCCTTTTAAAGATCCAATTGCTTATAAAATTAATGGATGTGTTTTTACTTTAAGAAAAATAGATGCCGAAAAAATTTGGGTGAGTGCTTATGAATAAAAAAGTGTGTTTAATTGGGAATCCCAATGTTGGCAAATCTTCTTTATTTAACATTTTAACTCATAAACATCAACATACTGGAAATTGGACGGGAAAAACAGTTGAAAATGAAATTGGTTATTTTGATTATAAAAATATTTCTTGGCAAATTATCGATTTACCAGGAACCTATTCATTAATTGGCGAAAGTGAAGAAGAAAAGATTGCAAGTAAATTTATTACTGAAAAAAATTATGATGTAGCTTTAGTAGTAGCAGACGCAACTAATTTAGAAAGAAGTCTGACATTAATTTTAGAAGTGTTAGATATTACTCCTCATGTGATTGTTGCTCTAAATCTAATGGATGAAGCCAAAAAAAGAAACATTAAAATAAATGTCAAAAAATTAAGTGAATCTCTTTTCGTTCCTGTAATTACAACTAGTATGAAAGAAAATATTGGTCTAGAAGAATTATGTGATGCTTTAAATGCCGAAAAAAATACTAAACAAAAGAAAATAACTCATTCTAAAAAAGTTCAAAATTATATCAATTGGCTACAGCCAAAATTATCAAAAAAGGAAAGTCCTGGAGAAGCTTTACAAAAATTAAATAATGTTAATTTTCAAAATAAATTATCTTCCAAAGATCAAAAAATAATGAATTTTTATCGTCATTATTTAACTCGAATTGAAATCATGGAAAGTTATCAAGCATATGGTAAAAAAATACTCAAAGAAGTGGTGAATCGAGACGGAGAAATAGAAAAAAAAGAAGACAAAATTTGGAATTTTTTATTAACAAATCCCAAAACGAGTTTACCTTGTTTCTTAATTCTTTTCTTTTTCTTATTATTTCTTACCATCTATTTATCTAATATTCCTTCGGATTGGCTTTTTCGTTTTTTCCAGTCAGGAGAATCCATATTATTTCAAATTTTTTCATTTTTACCAAAGAGTATTTTAGAACCATTAATTTATGGTGGATACAGAACTCTTTATTGGGTTGTTTCGGTAATGTTACCACCCATGATGATTTTCTTTCCTTTATTTTCTTTACTAGAAGATTATGGTTTATTACCTCGCATTGCTTTTAATTTAGATAAACCATTTCAAGCTTGTGGTTCTTGTGGAAAACAAAGTTTAACTATGTGCATGGGGCTTGGTTGTAATGCTGTAGGTGTCACTGGCGCGCGAATTATGGAAAATAAAAAAATGCGTATTTTATCCATTTTAACCAATGTTTTTATGCCTTGTAATGGACGATTTCCTGCCTTAATTGCAATGATTAGTATGTTTTTTATTCAAGATAAATCTTTGATTGGAAGTATTTTAGCAGCATTCTTTTTATTACTGATGATTTTATTTGGAATTTTAATTACCTTTCTTGCTACTAAACTTTTAAATTATTTTCTTTTCAAACAAGATAATCCCATATTCATTATAGAACTTCCATCTTTTCGAAAGCCAAAAGTTTGGCAAACTATTAAAAACGCTTGGAAAGAAAAAGCCTTTCACGTATTAAAAAGAGCTATGATTATTTCTTTACCAGCTGGATTAATCATTTATTTTCTTTCCAATATGCAAATAAATGGAATGTCCATTTTTCAAAATTTGGTTGAATTATTAAATCCAATTGGTTTCTTTTTTGGTGTAGATGGCGTTATTTTACTTGCATTTTTATTAGGAATTCCAGCAAATGAAATAGTAATTCCAATTCTTTTATTAGGATATACTTCATCAAATATGTTAGTAGAATATGAATCATTAGAAAGTTTAAAAAATATATTAGTAAGCCATGGCTGGACAATTTTGACAGCAATCAATTTTATGATTTTAAGTATTTGTCATTTTCCCTGTGCGACGACAATTTTAACCATTAAAAAAGAAACCAAAAGTTGGTTTTATACTTTTCTTGCTATCATACTTCCAACTATAATTGGATTGTTCCTTTGTTTTTTATTAAACATTTTTAGATAAATAAAAAAAATAAGCTCATTTTGAACTTATTTTTCTTCTTTGTCTTTCTTTTTTTCTTCCTTAGCAGAAGGTAATTTGTTACTGATTTCAACTAATCTACTATGAATCATTAAAATTAATAAGCAGCTTTCAAAAATTAAACGAACCAAAATATTCCCTATGATAAGTGTTAATAAGAAAGCAATGAAACTTTCAGCAATATAACTAAATGACATAATCGTAACATAAATAGCAATTACCAAATAACAAATTTTTAAAATTGCTTCTAAACTCATTGTACGAAAACTTAAAAAATCAAAAATTTTCTTTGTGAAACCTGTATAATGATCTGCATTTTTAGGATTTAAAAATGTAAAATACAAAACAATTCCAGCACACAAAGCGACTAAGAAACTTACAATCATCCAAAGTCCCGCATTTGTCATAGTAGATTGATATACTGTTGAATACATGAACATCCAAACTCCTTTCTAAAATAATCTTATCAAATTCTATGTAGAAAAACAATAAAAATACATCATATTTGAAAAGAGATTTTTTCTTTTCATTTCTTTATTCTTATGATAAAATGAGCTTAAGCCGGTTTAGTACAGTGGTAGTACGCATGCATGGTAAGCATGAGAGGACAGTTCAATTCTGTCATCTGGCACCAGATTGATACCAAACTCGGAAAATTCGAGTAAAAATAGAAAACGTACTTGATAAAAGTGCGTTTTTGTGTTATTATGAATATGTCAAGGAGATTTGCATAAAATAAAAAAGGATACATTTGATTGGGCTAATCAAATGCAATCCCTTATTTAGGATAGCATCTGAAATCAACAAATGTTGAAATCAGATGCTTTTGCTATTTTAGAAGTAAAATAATTACG
>CANQFE010000027.1 GCA_947598285.1 uncultured Bacilli bacterium | reverse complement strand
CATAAATAGGTATGGTGATTTTTTAAATGAAATTACAAAAGTTTAAAGAAAAAAATAAGAAACAAAAAAGTATTATTTTATTTACAATAGCTTGTGTGTTACTTATCACAGGAGTTTTCTTGTATAAAACGTTTGCAGTTTTTCAAGTGATTAAAAATGAAGATATGATTAATGGAAATGTAAATGACCCAGGAGATATTTACTTTGCATTTTATGTCGATAATCATATTACAAAAACAATCCCAGAAAAAAATACAGGATATGCCTATGATTATGAAAAAAGTAGTTGTAATAAAGGAGCAGTTCCATACTTTGATAGTATTGATTGGAGTATCACAGTAAGGGGAATGAGTGAAAGTCATACAAAATGTACAATCTATTTTTATCAAGAATATCAAGAAGATATATTAAAAGGAGCAGACCCAGTGTTAGAAAGACCACTCATACCAGTACATATTGATGAGAAAGGCAAAGTCACCAAAGCAGATCCAAGTAAAAAGTGGTATGATTATGAAAGAAAAGAATGGGCAAATGCAGTGATACTAGTAGATGAAACAAAGCAATATGAAATAGATCAAGAAATCGAAGAAAAAGATATAGAAAGTTATTTTGTATGGATCCCAAGATATCGATATCAATTAAAAGAGAATGAATCAGATTTAAATGAATATAAAACAGTAAAATCGATAGGTTCAGTAACAGATGTCAAAGAATTTTATCCTAAAATAGGAAGGAACAAAGGAGCAAGTGAAGCCTTTGAAATACAATTTGAAAATAATACAATAGAACCAAGTAATGGAACAAATGAAGAGAAATGGTTAACTCATCCAGCATTCACAGCATTTAATAGTAATGGATTCTGGGTCGGAAAATTTGAAACAGGATATAATCAAAATAGTGATACAACAAAAGAAATTACAACAAGTAATTGGACCAAAGCAAATGCAGAAAATACTAGCAATACGAATAAAGAAGAACCAACAAAAGTTATCATTAAACCAAATGTGTATAGTTGGAGAAATATTAATGTATCAAATGCCTTTTATACATCATATAATTACAAACGAGAATTAGAAAGTCATATGATGAAGAATACAGAATGGGGAGCAGTAGCTTATTTAACACAGAGTAAGTATGGAAGATGCAATGGTTCAACTTGTGAAGAAGTAAGAATCAATAACAATAGTAATTATATTACGGGATATAGTGCCAAAAATATCCCAGCACAAGGACTTCCAGTATATAATGCAGATTCAACAGCATTAAATCAAGATGGAGAAAATGGCTTTAATTATAATAATCAAGCAAGTCAAGTTTCAAGTACAACGGGAAATTATACAGGAATTTATGATATGAATGGAGGAGCATGGGCTTATGTCATGGGCGTGATGCAAGGAGGAGAACAAGCAAAAACACCAGCCAGTGGAAGAAATAAAGATAATAATTCAGACTTCAAGGGATTATATTCTAGATGTACAGCAAATGGTGGTGATGAGATTTGCGAATTAAATACATCTAATACTACTGGTAAAGAATGGCCATCTTCAAAATATTACGATTTATATGATTATGGTAAAGGTACTCTAGAATATCAAAGAGGAATATTGGGAGATGCAACCAAAGAATTTGGACCATTCTATTATGTTTCCTATGATAATGGAAATATAAAAAGACAGGTTGGAAGTTACAATGCCGACATAGCATACTTTGTTAATTTTGGTGCTCCGTGGTTCGCGCGTGGTGGCTCTGAGGACGACGGAACCGATTCAGGAGTTGGTTCATTTGGTGCTGGAATTGGGAATGAAAGTAGCGAGCATACTTTCCACATTATCTTAACTCCTTAAAAAATTATCACTCAAAACAATAAAGTGCTAAAAATCTCTTGCAAAAGTAATAAAGATACAGTACAATAGACATGTCTTTAAGGAGAAATATGAAAAAAGCAAGAGATTTTTTAAATGAATTTTTAAAAGAAAAAGACATTTGTGTGTTGGCGTTGTCGGGAGGACCCGATTCAATGTGTTTGTTTCATTTATTGTTAGAGCAAAAAAAGAAAAAAGATATCTCTTTAATCTGTGTTCATGTTGATCATAACGTAAGACCATCATCCAAAGATGAACAAGAATATTTAAAAAAATATGTAGAGTCTTATCAGGTTCCTATCGAATGTTTTCAAATTGAATCTTATCGAAAAGGAAAATTTACCGAAGCCGAAGGACGTGAAAAAAGATATCAATTTTTAAAAAGTGTGGTTCAAAAATATCATGCCAATTACTTATTCACAGCCCATCATGCAGATGACTTAGTAGAAACGATTTTAATGAGAATGATCCGTGGAAGTACATTAAAAGGCTATGCTGGATTAAGGCAAGTAAGCACTTGGGATGATGTAACAATTGTAAGACCAATGCTAAGAAATACAAAATTAGAAATTAAAGAATATTTAGCTAAAAACAATATTTTTTCCTTTCAAGACGAAACAAATGAACTAGATAGCTATATGCGAAATCGAATCAGAAAAAATATCATTCCATTTCTTCAAAAAGAAGAAAAGAATTATCCAGAAAAAATTTGGAAATTTTCTGAAACCTTATATGAGTCAAATGAAGCTTTAGAAAACTTAATCGCGAAAGAAGAGATTTACGAACAAAATAAAATCAAAAAAGAAGAATTTTTAAAATATTCTCCTTATCTTCAAGAACTCATTTTAAGAGATTATTTTCATAAAATATATGGTGAAAATTTAAAATTGATTACTGATAAGCACATATTTTTAGCCAAAGAAATCATTCATAATGCCAAAGAAAAGGATGAGAGAAATTTTCCTCAGAAAAAAATATTTTATAAGAATAAAAAATGGATTTGGTTACAAGATAAAAAAGAAAGTAAGCCATTTAGCTATGAATTAGAAGATAATTTAGTTTTACCAGATGGCGGGATTATTAAAAAAATAAAGAATTATGAACAAAAATCAAATTATGAAATTCATCTAAATTCCAAACAAGTGACCTTGCCATTAAAAATCGTAAGCTTTACTCCGGGAATGAAAATGACGATTAAAAATCTTTCTGGAACCAAAAAAGTAAGTGATATTTTGATTAATGCTCACTTATCCAAAGAAGAAAAAAGGAAGACTCCCATCTTAATTGATGATTCAGGCTGTGTATTGTGGGTGTTAGGAATAAAGAAATCAAAATATGATTTAGAAAAAGAAGAAAACTATGATATAATATACAAGTACATAAAAAAGGAAGGGAAAGAATTATGAAAAGAAAAAACCAAAATGCAATGAAAAACTTATTTCCATATTTAATTTTAATCGTGGTAATATTTGTTGTATTAAGTGTTTTAAATATAGGAGGAACCATCACAAAAGAGTTAACAACTGGTGAATTAATGACCGCGATTACCGAAAAAAATGTGACCGAACTTACCATAACTCCAAGTGGTGATGAAAGTATCTATTATATTGAAGGAAAGTTAAATAATTATAAAGAAAATGAAAAATTTAAAGCCAAAGTTGTTGAAGCTGAAATGGATAGCATCATAAAATATGCTGAATCAAATAACTTAAAAGTTTATGAAACCAAAGCCGATCCAGGAACAGTATCTTGGGTATATATCTTGGTCAATATCTTACCTTTAGTCATTTTGATTGGCGCGACATATTTTGTCTTTATGAAAATGGCCAATTCCAACAAAGGAAGTATGGACTTTGGCAAAAGCCGTGCGAAACTATCGAGTGATGGTGGAAAAGTGAAATTTAAAGATGTTGCTGGCTTAAAAGAAGAAAAAGAAGAAGTCTCTGAATTAATTGATTTCTTAAAAAACCCAAAGAAATTTCAAAGACTTGGCGCTAGAATTCCAAAAGGTGTTCTATTAGTAGGTCCTCCAGGAACCGGAAAAACTTTACTTGCCAAAGCTGTTGCTGGTGAAGCAAATGTTCCATTTTATTTTATTAGTGGTTCTGATTTCGTTGAACTTTTCGTTGGTGTTGGAGCAAGTCGTGTTCGTGACATGTTTAAAGAAGCCAAACGAAATGCTCCATGTTTAATTTTTATCGATGAAATTGATGCTGTCGGACGTCAAAGAGGTTCTGGAATTGGTGGTGGACATGATGAAAGAGAACAAACATTAAACCAATTATTAACAGAAATGGATGGTTTTGGCGCCAATGAAGGAATCATTATTATCGCTGCAACCAATCGCCCTGATGTCTTAGATCCAGCTCTTCTTCGTCCAGGTCGTTTTGATCGTCAAGTTACAGTTAACTTACCTGATACAGAAGAAAGAGAAGCCATCTTAAAAGTTCATTCTCAAAATAAAGTATTAGCTTCAAATGTAAATTTGAAAAGTATTAGTCAAAGAACTTCAGGATTCTCTGGAGCTGATCTAGAAAACTTAATGAATGAAGCTGCTTTACTTGCTGTAAGAAAAGATGAAAATGCCATTACCCTTCAAGATATTGATGAAGCAACTGATCGTGTCTTAATGGGACCAGCTAAAACATCAAGAAAAGTAAGCGAAGAAATCAAGTGGCTAACTGCAGTTCATGAATCTGGTCATGCTGTCTTAGGACTAAAATTAAAAGATGCAATGGAAGTGCAAAAAATTACGATTGTTCCACGTGGTATGGCAGGTGGTTATACCGCTTATACTCCAAAAGAAGATAACATTACAAGATATACAAAAAACGAAATGATTGCTATTATTACTAGTACTTTAGGAGGACGTGCCTCAGAAGAATTATTCTTAGATGATATTACAACTGGAGCTTCTGATGATTTTAAAAGAGCGACAAGTTTAGCAAGAAGTATGGTAACAGAATATGGAATGAGTGATTTAGGACCAATTCGATATGAATCTAATTCTGGTGAAAATGTTTTCTTAGGAAGAGACTATAATAAACAGAAAAATTACTCAGATCAAGTTGCCTTAGAAATTGACCAAGAAGCTCGTAAGATTATTATGGAATGTTATGCTAATGCTAAAAAAATCTTAAAAGAAAATGAAGATTTAGTAATGCTCTTAAGTAATACTTTAATTGAAAGAGAAACAATTACGAAAGAACAAATTGATGAACTAGTAAGAACTGGAAAAATTGAATCAGAAGAAAGTTTTTCAATCGGTGACACTCCAACTCTTTCGAAATTAAGAGAAGAGGCTAAATCATTAAAAATTAAAGGCTATTCTAAAATGACCAAAGAAGAACTAGATGAAGCAATTAAAGAAAAAGAATCCAATCATGATTAAACTACTGCTAAAGTAGTTTTTTCTTTTTTCGACAAAAAAAAATAAAAAATAACAAATATTTAAAAATATGGATATGAAAAGATGTAGATTTCAAAAATTTGTTAAGAAGATTTTGAAAATTGGTAACGAAAAGAATGCAGATTTTTATTTTTAGTCATTTGAAAAATCCTTTTTGCTATGTTTAAATGCAAAGAAGAAAGGAGAAAAAAATGAAAAATAAAAATATCTTATGTTGTATCAACGAAAATCCTCTTTTTTCTTATCGTTCTTTAGAAAACGAAAATAATACAATGTTTGTTCAGACAATTATCAATTTTGTCACCGAAAATAGTAAAAATAAAAACGAAAAATGGCTAAAAAAAGAAAGTGCTTATGAAAGTGATGTAGCATTTATTTATTATGAAGTAAATGTAAAAGAAGCTCTTCTTTTC
The DNA here is from genome assembly GCA_947598285.1 of uncultured Bacilli bacterium. Classification (GTDB taxonomy): domain Bacteria; phylum Bacillota_I; class Bacilli_A; order RF39; family UBA660; genus Ventrenecus. Next base: position 10,321 of record CANQFE010000027.1, on the reverse strand, counting down.
TTAAAAAAACATCCCAAGAAAAAATGGAATGAAATTGAAAAATTTTGTTTTACTTTTTTAAGCTATGTTTTAGAAGACAAAAATGAAAATATCATTATCACTAAAAATTGGAACGAAAATGATTTAGAAAAAATAAAGAAAAGTTTTCGATAAATTATAAAGACAAAAATCTATTCTTATGATAAAATAGTGATGACTGAAAAATTAGAAGGTGGTATTATGGCAAAGATTATTTCATTGGTAAATCAAAAAGGTGGCGTAGGTAAAACAACAACAAGTATTAATCTTGCCGCGGCTTTAGGAAAAGAAAATAAAAAAACCTTACTAATTGATTTAGATCCACAAGGGAATGCTTCCAATGGGCTTGGTTTAAATAGTAATGATTTTGAAAACGATATTTATGATGTCATTACAGGTGCTTGCACCATTAAAGAAGCAATTATAAAAACAAAATTTAAAAATTTATCAATTATTCCATCAACCATTAATTTAGCAGGAATTGATGTGGAATTTGTAAAAAAAATGTTAGAAGACAATTCTTTTCGTCAAAATGAACAATTAAGAACCGTTTTACAAGAAGTAAAAGAAAATTATGATTATATTATTATTGATTGTCAACCTTCTTTAGGAATCTCTACAATGAATGCTTTAGTCGCGAGTGATTCCGTAATTATTCCTGTCCAATGTGAATATTTTGCCTTAGAGGGAATTACTCAATTATTAAATTCAATTATTCTCGTTCAAAATAACATGAATCCTAATCTTCGCATTGAAGGAGTTTTATTAACTATGCTAGATGGCCGGACTAATATCGGATTAGAAATCATTGAAGAAGTAAGAAAATGTTTTAAATCTAAAGTATTTAATACCATAATTCCTCGTTTAGTAAGATTAGTTGAAGCTCCAAGTCATGGAAAACCTATTAGTGATTATGATCCAACTTCTCGTGCCACACTTGCTTATGAAAATTTAGCAAAGGAAGTGATTAGTCGAAATGGAGACTAAAAGAAAAGCTCTCGGAAAAGGTCTAGAACAGTTATTCTCAAATGAAGTCATCAACTTTGATAGTTTTGAAAAAGATATTGTTTCTCATACCAAAAAAAGCGATATCTTAGAAATTCCCATTAATGAAATTCGTTCCAATCCATATCAACCTCGTAAAACTTTTCATGAAGAATCTTTGCAAGAAATGGCCGAATCCATTAAAGAGCATGGAATCATTGAACCCGTTATTTTAAAAAAATCATTAAAGGGATATGAATTAATTGCTGGTGAAAGAAGAACAAGAGCTGCTAAAATGGCCGGGCTTGATACCGTTCCAGCAATCATTCGAGAATTAAATGATCAAGAAATGATGGAAGTCGCTTTATTAGAAAATATTCAAAGAGAAGACTTAAATCCGATTGAAGAAGCAGAAGCCTATAAATATATTATTGAATTAGAACATTTTACCCAAGAAGAGTTTGCCAAAAAATTTGGTAAAAGTAGAAGCTATGTAACCAATATGTTAGGATTACTAAACCTTCCTGAAATTGTAAAGGAATCAGTAAAACAGAAAAACTTAAGTATGGGTCATGCTCGTGCTTTAAGTAAAATTAGTGATGAACAAAAAATTAAAGATTTAGCAAATAAAGTCGTAACTGAGTCATTAAGCGTTCGTCGTTTAGAAGAATTAATTAATGAAGAAAACTTGCCTAAAAAGCAAACTCAAATAAGAATAAAAGAAACGAAATCAATTCGTAATGCCATTTATGAAAATAAAATGCGGGAAAAAATAGGCACACGAGTAAAGATTAGTGCTCGGAAAATTGAAATCCCTTATGATTCTGAAAAAGACTTAGAAAGAATTTTAGAAATTTTAGGAATAAGAATAGAGGAATAAGATGAATAAGATTTTCGAATTTCTGTTAAAAAAAGAAATTATTGCCCCCTTAATTATTATCATTGTAACTATATTTCTATCGCGATGCCTTAGTTATATCATTCAAAAACTTTTTACTCGTGGAAAAAATAGTTTTGAAAAGAAAAGAAGAACAACCATTGTTGAATTAGTAAATAAAATATTAAAAACATTTTTATATGTCATTGCTATCATGATGATTTTAAACATTTTTGGAGTAGATACAAATGGCCTTGTTGCCTCTTTAGGAATTGCTGGTGTAGTTTTAGGCTTAGCTTTACAAAATACAGCTCAAGATTTAATGAGTGGAATTTCCATTATTATGGATAACTATTATGTAATAGGAGATTATATTAAGGTAAATGACTTTGAAGGAACAGTAATTGATCTTTCTTTAAAAAGTACAAAAGTAAAAGCAGTGACCGGCGAAGTATATGTTTTTTCGAATCGAAATATGGATTCAGTCATAAATTATTCACAGTCTAATGCTGGCTTTATTATAGATATTCCAACAGCATATGAAGAAGAAACCGCGAAAGTAGAAAAAGTTTTAAAAGAAGTTTTAAAAGAAGCGAAAAAACTAGATGGTATTTTAGAGGATAGTGATTATTTAGGAATCAATTCTTTTTCCGCATCAGCGATAAATTATGCTATAATATTACACTGTAAATCTGGAATGCAATGGCAAATGAGAAGACAAGTGCTAAAGATGATTAAAAAAGCATATGAACAAGAAGGAATTAAGATTCCATATGATCAGATAGAGGTGCATAATGGAAAAAAAATATAAATTACAAGATCATGTCATCATGAAAAAACCTCATGCATGTAAAACAAATGAATGGATGATTACGAGAGTAGGGGTCGATATTAAAATCAAATGCGTTTCTTGTGGACGTGAAATCATGATGGATCGATTAGAATTTGAAAGAAAACTAAAAAAGGTAATAGGTGATACCAATGGCTAAGAAAAAAGAAAAATTAAGTTTGCATCCCATAATGACTTTTCTCATTTTGATTGCTGCAACGATTATTTTAAGTGGAATATTAAATTTATTAGATTTTGTGACAGAAATTTATAGTATTAATGCCACGACCTTAGATTACTCTAGAATGGTTTTTAGTGTCGATAGTCTCTTAAGTATTGATGGCTTAAAATATATTTTCTCTGATACTGTTTCAAATTTTGTTGGCTTTGCACCTTTAAGTACTTTGATAATTGTCCTAATTGGGATAGGAGTCATGGAAAAAAGTGGCTTTTTAAAAACCGTTATTACCTGTATTACCAAAAAAATGAAAAAAAATACGGTTACATTTCTGCTTGTATTTGGTAGTATCATTGCTAGTGTTTTTGGTGACTTAAGTTATATTGTCATGCTTCCTATTAGTGCTTTAGTATTTAAATATGGCAAACGAAATCCTTTAATTGGTATTGTCGCATCTTTTGCTGGATTAACCTGTGGCCAAGGATTATCAGTAATTTTTACAAGTGTCGATAGTTCATTATTAAGTCTATCTTTAGTATCAGCAAGAGTAATTGATGTAGGTTATCGCATCGCCTCTATTAGTGGTGTCTTTATCATGCTTGTCGCTGTATTAGTACTCGCGGGTGTTTTAACTTCGCTTACAGAAAAATATATTGCTCCTAAATTTGGAAAATATGAAATGGAAGAGGAAGAAGAAATGGAAGAAAGACCTTTAAACAAAGATGAAAAAAAAGGCCTTATTTTAGCACTTGCTGCAGCATCTATCTATATAATTATTTTCTTATATAATATTATCCCTGGATTACCTTTTTCTGGAAATCTTTTAGATAATAGTCAAATTCTTTATGTTGATAAATTATTTAGTTATAATTCCTTTTTTGCAAACGGCTTTGTCTTTATTGTTACAATATTCTTTGCTATATTAGGCTTATTTTATGGCATCGGCGCTAAAACAATCCAAAATAATAAAGAATTTATTGATACTTTAGGCCATTCATTAGATGGAATTGGAAAAACTTTGATTCTATTATTCTTTGCTTCAGTTTTTATTAGTTTATTTCGAAAAACTGGCATCGGTTCTTTAATTGTTGGCTACTTAGCAAATATATTTAAAACAATTAATTTCCAAGGATTACCTTTAATTATTTTCTTATTTTTAATCTCGAGCATCGCGACAATCATTTTACCTTCTTCCATTCAAAAATGGACCATCTTATCTCCGATTGTTATTCCAGTTTTTATGAATGCTGGAATTACTCCTGAATTTGCCCAAATTATTTTCCGTTTTGGCGAATCAGTAACGATGGGGTTAACTCCATTGATGGCTTATTTCGTAGTTTATTTAGCATTTTTAAATATGAATGCCAAAGAAGGAAATACCATTGGTATATGGGATGCCATTCGTTTTCAACTACCTTATAGCATTGTTACCTTTGCTACTTTAGGAATTATCATTGTATTATGGTATATAATTGGTATTCCTTTAGGAATTAATGGAATTACTGTACTATAAATAAAAAAATGTCATGAAAGATAGGAGGTTTGTCCCATGTCATTAAAAGCTGGAATTGTAGGATTACCAAATGTTGGAAAATCTACTTTATTTAATGCAATTACCAAAAAAAATATTTTAGCCGCGAACTATCCCTTCGCGACAATTGATCCTAATGTTGGGGTTGTAACCGTACCCGATTCAAGACTTGCTTTTTTAGAAGAATTATATCTTCCTAAAAATACCGTTCCTACGACATTTGAATTTACAGATATTGCTGGCTTAGTCCAAGGAGCGAGTAAAGGCGAAGGATTAGGAAATAAATTTTTATCTCATATTAGAGAAGTCGATGCGATTGTTGAAGTCGTAAGATGTTTTATCGATGAAAATATTATTCATGTCAGTGGCAATGTCGATCCCATTAGAGATATTGAAATTATTAATGTTGAACTTGTTTTATCTGATTTAGAGATTATCGAAAATCGCTTAGAAAAAATTACCAAAAAAGCTGCGACAACAAAAGAAAAAGAAACCATTTTGGAATTTGAAACATTATCAAAATGTAAAAATGCTTTAGAAAAAAATATTCCAATTAGAAATATAGAACTTACGGAAGAAGAAAAACTTATCATCAAAAACTTTAGCTTTATTACCGCTAAACCAATGATATATGTAGCAAACGTAAATGAAGAAGATGCTGTTTTAGGAGAAAATAAATATGTAAAAATGGTAAGAGAATATGCAGAAAAAGAACAAGCTAGTGTAATTACCATGTGTGCAAAAATGGAATCAGAACTTTCAGAATTAGAAGAAAGTGAGAAAAAAGCTTTTTTAGAAGAAATTGGGATTACTTACAGCGGATTAGATAAACTTATTTTTGCTACATATGATTTATTAGGATTAGAGACTTTTTTTACAGTTGGAAAAGACGAATGTAGAGCTTGGACATTTCAAAAAGGAATGAATGCTAAAAAATGTGCTGGTTTAATCCATAGCGATATTGAACGGGGTTTTATTAAAGCAGAAATCATGAAATATAATGATCTAGAAGAATTAAAAGATGAGAAAAAAGTTCAAGAAAATGGCAAACTATATATAGAAGGAAAAGATTATCTAATGCAAGATGGTGACATTGTTTATTTTCGTTTTAATGTTTAAAATACTTTAATTCTTTGTTTTCTTTCCATGGTAAGCCAGTAATATAGGAATTATCTCCAATAATTTTTAATATTTGTTTTAAAGAAAGATTTCCTTGAAAATAATCTTCAATTTTCAAAATAATTTGAACTGTTTTTTCTAAAGCTTCATTATACAAATCAAGAAATGATGCTGTGTTTTCCTCATGATTAGCTGGATGATACCATTTTTGATGTTCTAAATTGAGATAATTTTTGTTAATTTCTGTGACATGAAATGATAGATACTGATATTTTCTTTCTTTACTAGGAATTATAGTATCTTTTATTTTGTATATTTGTTTTTTGATACCACTTCGATCTGTAACTCCTAATTTTAAAAGTAAATTTCCTGTTTTAACACTTTGTTCATAAATAGAACCCATATCTTCGTAATGAAAAGTTTTAGAAAATACTTCATCTAAACATTTTTTTAAATCATTTGAAAAATGTACTTTGGAAAGTAAGGTATCAGCTAATTTAACTTGAGATAATTTTTGATGATATTTTTGTTCATAAAAATAAGCATCTAAATTTACTTCCATTTTTTCATGAAGGCCAATATATTTTTGATCAATTCTTTTGTATCCTGTATAATAAAAAATAAAAGGATGACAAGTAGAATCCAAAATATAATGAGTTAAAATTCCATAAAGATAAGAAAGAATTTCTTTTTTCTTTTCTAATTTATTTTTTTTGATATATTCAAGAATATTTTTAAAATAAAGGTTTGTTTTTTCTGAATGGGCTTTTTCACCAAAATCTCTTATGTTTTCTCCTTTCCAGGGAGTTAAAAATTGATAGTAAAAAAGATTATCAAAGCTTTGGGCAAAGATATGATAAATTGGTTTTTCTATTTTTTCTTGGATGGAATGAGGCAAGTATTGAAAAACGTCATTTGCAAAAATGTGATGAGTTACAATAGATGGCATAAAGTTCCTTCTTTCTTTTTTCATTATAACAAAATTTTATGAATTTCACAGAAATTTCACAAATTGATAACAAACTTGACATGAAAGAAAATTACAATTATCTTGTTCTTTGTGATATAATTGTTTTTAGAATGATATGGGGTGGCAAGATGACAAAAACATTTAAGACATTAGATGAACAAATAGAAATATTGCAAAGAAAAGGCCTTGTGATTTCAAATATTTTAGAAACGAAAGAAATATTGCTTCGAGAAAATTATTTTTTTATCAGTGGATATCGGTTACTTTTTATGGAAAGTATGGCAAATAAATTGTTTTTGCCTGGAACAACTTTTGAAGAATTATATTCCATGTTTCAATTTGACCGTCATATTCGAAATATTCTTTTTAAAAATTTACTCATTATTGAGAATAATATTAAAAGTATTATGGCATATAATTTATCGAAGAACTATGGTATTCGGGAAGAACAATATTTGAGTCCTAAAAATTTTGTGCGTGATAAATTTCGAAAAAAGCAAGTAGACGATTTAATTAGAAAAATGAAAAGACAAATACGCATTAATGGAAAACAACATCAAGCAACAACACATTATATTGATAACTATGGATATATTCCTTTGTGGATTGTTGTGAAAATTTTATCTTTTGGTATTGTTAGTGAACTTTATCAAATTTTAAAACCAGAAGATCAAAAAGCGATTGCCTCTGATTTTAAGATAAGTGCGGAGCAGTTAATTGTTTATTTGCCTATATTGGCCAATTTTCGGAATTTATGCGCTCATGAGGACATTTTGTATAATCATAGAGCACAGCGAATGATCGATAACACAAAGTATCATCAACTTCTTAATATTCCTATTATGAATGATGAATACATTTATGGAAAAAATGACTTATTCGCGATTATTATTATTTTAAAACAATTATTAAGAAAGGATGATTTCTTTTTATTGATGAGTGAACTAGAATATGAAATTCAAGTTTTGTCAGATCGTTTAAAAACGATTAAAATTGATAAAGTATTGGATTGTATGGGATTTCCAAAAAATTATGGGGAGATGATAAGATATGAATAAGAAATCCGAAAAAACAACGAATGAAGGAAAAATTTGGTTAATAGGAATTGTAATGTTTTTCCTAGGGGCGTTTGGACTTTATGCATTGATTTATTTTTTTCCAGAACCATTTGTGAAAACTATTACTGAACAGGTTGAAACCCGTAATGTAACGATTACTGATACAGGTATTGCTGATGCGGTAGAAAAAATTTATGATGCAGTTGTTGTGGTCAAAACTTATGTAAATAAAACTCTTTATTCAACAGGAACAGGATTTGTTTATAAAAAAGATGGTGAGAAAGCCTATATTTTAACAAATAATCATGTTATTGAAAAAGGAGACTCTGTTTATGTTGAATTTACAGATGGGCATTTAAAAGAAACAAAAGTAGAAGGAAAAGATCTTTATTCTGATACGGCAGTTTTATCTTTAAATGCAAGTGAAATACTTGATGTTGCAGATATCGGAAGTAGTGAAAATGCTCGAATCGGTGACACTGTCTTTAGTGTAGGAGCCCCAATTGATTCTGATACTTATTCAGGAACAGTTACAAGAGGAATATTATCTGGTAAAAATCGATTGGTTTCCATACGAACTACAAGCTCAAGTACTTCTGATATGATGATGAGTGTATTACAAACTGACGCGGCGATTAACTCTGGAAATTCGGGAGGACCTTTGGTCAATGCAAATGGTGAGGTCATAGGAATTACTTCATTAAAATTAGTCACAACTGGTGTAGAAGGAATGGGCTTTGCAATTCCAATTGAAACAGCAATGAAATTTGCTGAAAAAGAAGAAAAAGGCGAAACAATTTCAAGACCTTATATGGGTATTAATATGCGTAACTTATCAGACGCGATCTATTTCTATCGTCCTCAATTAGATGGAATTACTTCTGGTGTGTATATTGAAAGTGTTCTAGACAATACACCAGCAAGTGCTAGTGGGTTACAAGCCGGAGATATTATCGTGAAAGTAGATGATAAAGACGTAGATTCCATTGCTTATTTAAGATATTTATTATTTAATCATAATGTGGGCGATACAATGAAATTATCTATTTATCGAAATGGAGACTATAAAGATTTTAATCTCGTATTAAATCAAAAAGCGGATGAGTAGTATTTTATAAAGTGTTAAGAGTTTCTTAATGCTTTTTTTGTGCCATCCTAAAATTGACGAAAAAATGGTTACAAGCAACAATTAAAAATGATTAATTCTGTTATTGATTACGATGATAGCTGTATAAAAAAAATTAATCAATATTGATGAATCAAATATGGAAATATAATAAATAAAAAAAAGATCCTTCTGATAAAAAGAATCTTTTTTAAATTACTCTTGAGCTAAATATTTTTGTAATGCCGATGAAATTGCTTCAGCATAATTTTGAGGATTGTTCTTGATATTATTAATATCAGAAAGATTATCCATATATCCTAATTCGAATAAATATGGTTCAGCAGTATTATTGGAATTATAATGAGCGTTTGCTGGATAGCTTGAATATCCATTATTAATTGCATGAGTAGAAACACCACCTACTTCTCTAATATAATAATAATAAATTAATTTCGTTGATTTTGTACCAGGATAATCATCATTATCGACTTCTTGTTGAGTAAAAAATCTTTGATAAATTCCATTTGCAATTTTATATTGTTCTTTTAGTGAAGCCTGAGTATTTGCTTTTGTAATGATTTCTTCGACGATAATATTAGCAAAATCAAGATTTGTATCATTAGCAATATAAAGTTCTAATCCTTTTAAATAACTAAATCCACCATTGACTCCTGAAGAATTGTGATGAATTGCAAAATTAAATTTTGATTTGGTATCGTTTGCCATGGTAGCGCTTCCCATTGGATCATAGATTTCGACACGGCTTTCGTTGTCCATTCTTGTTAAAGTGACTTTATAACCAAGGCTTTCTAGTTTCTCTTTTAAGGCTAAGCTCACATTTAAATTAACTTCTCGCTCTTCAATTTCAGTTCCCCCATTATAACAATTCCCATATAGATCAGGATCATAAACATTATTCTCACGAACACAGACAACTTTTCCCGGATCAGTTCCATCATGTCCAGGATCAATCGTGATATCATAAACATCGTTTGGTAGTTTCGTGTTTTCAATTTTAAAACGCCAAGTTGGACATTCTTCATAAGTATTCCATTCCATTTTGATAAGATTATTTTGATTGTTTTTTGTTAATGTGTAATATTCTAAATTGTCATAAATAGAATGATTTTCAAAAGAATAGTATTTCGATATGATTTGTTCTTTTTCATCTTTACTTTCGGTTTTTAAAACGAGATAAAGAGTTTCTACTGGTAGTGATTCCAAATTAATTCCTTCATTAATGTAATCACTTGTTTTAAATGAATAAGTATCTTCCTCTTTTGTAATAATCCATGGAACTTCGATTTCGACATCTCCATTTGATAAAACTAGTAAAGGATTGGATTCACCATCTTGCAAGGTAAATTTTCCTTCTATGTTCATATGAATTCCATAGATTGCATAATTGGTAATTTCACCGTAGTTTGTAGGCTCTAGTTTTTCTAAAAATGTTTTTTGAGGTTCTTTTGTAAATATTTTAATGCCTAAAAATATTATGAGAACAATACATAAGGTAAAACAAATCGGAAGAACAATTTTTAAAATTTTTTTCTTTTTCATTCTTTTTTTCATATAATCCAACTTTCTATGATAAAATCATTATAGCAGAGTTTTCGAAGAAACTCAAATGAATCAATGAAAGAAGTGCT
>CANQFE010000026.1 GCA_947598285.1 uncultured Bacilli bacterium | reverse complement strand
GTTTTCAACGAGCATTTAGTTTCTTATTATCGATTTGTTCTTCTTACGAGAATTAAATTTTTAATTCAACGTTTTTTTGTAATATTCTTTTTTCTACTGAATTTGTAAGTCTTTGTTCTAAAACTTGTTCTAACCTTGATTCATTTTCTTGATTCCATAATGAATCAAATATTGCGACAAATTCTGCTCCTAGATTTGTAATGAATTGCCTTACCTTTGCCATATTCTCTTCATCTACTTGAGATAATGTTACTGCTGTTGCATATTTCGATGCTGTATTGAGTCTTTGAATATCTTCTTTGCTATAGTTATCTTGTAGCACATCTTTTAATGTGATTACTTCTTGCTTACAAAACTCTACAAAATCTTTCGTAATTTCTTCTCCTACTAAAGCTCTTAACATCTCTGGTTTTCCTGTAGCATAAAGCATCTTTGAGGCCATTTCCCATTTCCTTGGATCAGCATTTGGTTTTTCGCCATCATATTTACTTCTTAATGTTTTTCCCTTTTTATATGCTATATATGAATAAATTGCTGGATGAATATGATGTTCACTTGCCCATTGTAACCAACTTTCTGTAGTTGTTTTTATATAAACATGGGCAAATCGATTAAATAATGGTTCAGATAGTTGATTGGCTGATAAGGAATCTTTCATTTCATTTCCTGCTGCAACGATTCTGGCATTCTCTGGTAACTTCCATATTCCATTCACTTCTTTATCTAATATTATATTAAAAGCAATTCCTTGGATACTTGGTAATGCATTTGTAAGTTCATCAAAGAATACGATATGTAATTTCTCTGGTTCATTTTCACATTTCGTTTCTAATTTTTTTAACCATGTTGGTTTTACATCTATCATTTCTCCTGTTTCTGAATGATAAACACTTTTGCCATTCAAACTATCAGGTGTTGCATTTCTTAAATAAATAATTGTACAATCGGGATCAATTTGTTTTACTCTAGCACTTTTTCCTTCACTTGATGGTCCATGTAAAAATACAGGAACTCCACTTTCAATCGATCCTTTTATTATATCTTCTTCACTTACATTGTTAAACTTTAATCCATAAGGGTTTATTCTTTTTTTAGCTTTTTTTTCTTGTTCTTCCAGTTTTTGATATTCTTCCAATGTTATATTTTGAAATAATTCTTTTGACATATGTTTATCTAAATATTCTTTCAGTTCTGTTGTATTAAAATCACCATTGTATTTTTTAGAATCTGTATGAAATCTTATTCCAGACAAAAGTCCTCTTTTACATACTAAACTTTTTGTTTCCTCATCTATCAACCATACAACTGGAGAGACTTCTACCCATACATTATCTCCATTTTTATATTCTTCATAATTTGATAACTGAAAATCTTGACAACAGGATCTTGCTTCTACTCTAATATATTTTTTTTCATTATATTCATATTCCTCATAAGTAACAGGTCGAAAAGATTGGGAAAAATTACTGTAAGCTGTAGAATCAAAAGTATATTTTTTCCCTGTTTTACGTAAATCTATTACTTGATATTTTTTTTCTAATAATTCTTGTACATCGGAAATTGGAGCATATTGAGGATATTCTCCGAACTCCACTACTTCACATCCATTATAACCCTTTATTCTGTTTGGATAGAGAGAATCAAAGATTGTAGAGTTTTTTATAATGGGACGAATGCCTTCAGATCGGCTACAACGATGTCTAAACATCATATTGCCAGCTAAATCTATACATAGATCGTTCTCATAAAAAGAAGATTTTGTATAATACGGTACTGTACGACCTTTTAAACTAGTATCATCAGGAACATAACACTTTTTGCTGCAAATCCCACCTGTCAAAATAGCTAAATCAGTGATCGCAGATTGAGTTCCATATTTTCTTAGAACATCTAATTGATTTTTCCCAAAAATTTCTTCTTCTGAAAGTAAAGTTAATTCTATATCAAAATCGATATTAAAATTCATACAAACCACCCTTATATTTTTCTATCATAATTCTTTTTTTCTTTTATAAGACATATCTTGTTCAAGAGAATATAATCTATTTAATTGTTCTTCATTTATTTGAATTACTTTTCCACCTTTAGGTTTAATTTCTTCTGTTCCAAAAACGATCCAAATAGCATTTAATGAAATATCTGGCATACTTGCATATCCATCCGTAAAAATGATTTTGTTTTCTACTCTTCTTGTAAATGCTTTTACCGCAACAGTAAAATCTGTTCCTCCTTTACCTTCAAACTTCATATTTTCTATATCTTTTTCGTTTCTAATTTCATGGAATCCATAAAATTTGTCATCAAAACAACCAACTTTTATTTTGGAATATTGTAAAATATTTTTACATTCTCTTAAAAAGTTTTTAAGAAGAGATTCATCTATAGAACCACTAGTATCTAATAAAATTTCTGTTTCAGGCAAAGGTTGTTCTTCTAAATTTGCACTTATTACACCATCCTCAATATAAGCATTTTTATAAGACCAATCAACATCATATTGAATCGCTTCTCTTAGAACATATCTCCAATCTATCATCGGTTTAGATTTTCCTATATCATCTATGGTAAATTGCTCTTCATTCGTAGATGTTCCAGCTTTCATTAATTCTTTAGATAAAACTTGTTTTAATGTTTCTAATTCCTGTTTTTTTTCTTCTAAATTCTTATGAAAAGCTTCTTTTTCACCCATGTCACTAATTTTATCGATTTCTTGTTGTAATTTATTTTCTTGTTGTTTTTTCATTTCTTCATTTTCTTTTTTTCTTTTTAATGCATCTTTCCACATACTATGAGTATCATGATTTACATCATTATTTTGGTTTTCAAAAGAGTTTTCTTCATCTGAAGAATTTTTTTGCCCTGATGAGTCTCGTTGTTTTTGCAAATCACCTTGGCTATTTTGTTCTTTGTTTTGTTGGTTCTTTTTTAGTAATTTTTCATACAATTCTTCAGCATCATAATTGATTGCTTCGGGTATATCTATCATACCATTAGGAATTTTTAAACCATCCCGTTTTAAAAATTGGTTTATAACACCATCCGTGGCAATATCCCATATTTTGAAATCTTTGCCTTCACTTCTATTAATATGATCAAAAGCAATATGACACACTTCATGTGCAAAAATAAAAATTTGTTCTTCCATTTTTATTCGCTTTAAAGAATTTGGATTAAAATATATTGTCATTCCATCCGTACATGCTCTTTCAATCTCCATATTTTCTTTATAATCAACATTAGCTATAACACTACCAAAAAAAGGATATTTTACAAGCATTTTTCTTTTTATCAATTCTACATCACAATTCATAATCTTACCTTCAAATATGCGCGACTAAAGAATATATTTCTTCATTGATGGTATTTTTATTCACCTTTTTAGCTGTTAAAATAATTCTTGTTTTTTCTGGTATTTTAAATGTTGCGACTTGCTTATACTTTAGTAACTCTTTAAATTTTAATTGTTCTTCTTTTGAAATACTATCAATATTATTAATAACAATTACTTTGGTATCTTTTTTATGAATTAATTCATAATACCATTTAGGTGGTAAAAACTCTTTTCCAAGAAAATGCCCATTAAAATCTGATTCATCACAATTTGCTGGTATCGAAATTGAATTTGAAAGATGAATATCAGAAACAAAATCTATTAGGATAGGTGCAACGTTAGCCGAAATATAATTTTTTAAAAGGTTTATTTTATCTTGATTCATTAGCGTTTACCTCCTAATACAAGTCTTTGTTCTAAAACTTGTTCTAATCTTGATTCATTTTCTTGACTCCATAATGAATCAAATATTGCTACAAATTCTGCTCCTAAATTTGTAATGAATTGCCTTACCTTTGCCATATTCTCTTCATCTACTTGAGATAATGTTACTGCTGTTGCATATTTCGATGCTGTATTGAGTCTTTGAATATCTTCTTTGCTATAGTTATCTTGTAGCACATCTTTTAATGTGATTACTTCTTGCTTACAAAACTCTACAAAATCTTTCGTAATTTCTTCTCCTACTAAAGCTCTTAACATCTCTGGTTTTCCTGTAGCATAAAGCATCTTTGAGGCCATTTCCCATTTCCTTGGATCAGCATTTGGTTTTTCGCCATCATATTTACTTCTTAATGTTTTTCCCTTTTTATATGCTATATATGAATAAATTGCTGGATGAATATGATGTTCACTTGCCCATTGTAACCAACTTTCTGTAGTTGTTTTTATATAAACATGGGCAAATCGATTAAATAATGGTTCAGATAGTTGATTGGCTGATAAGGAATCTTTCATTTCATTTCCTGCTGCAACGATTCTGGCATTCTCTGGTAACTTCCATATTCCATTCACTTCTTTATCTAATATTATATTAAAAGCAATTCCTTGGATACTTGGTAATGCATTTGTAAGTTCATCAAAGAATACGATATGTAATTTCTCTGGTTCATTTTCACATTTCGTTTCTAATTTTTTTAACCATGTTGGTTTTACATCTATCATTTCTCCTGTTTCTGAATGATAAACACTTTTGCCATTCAAACTATCAGGTGTTGCATTTCTTAAATAAATAATTGTACAATCGGGATCAATTTGTTTTACTCTAGCACTTTTTCCTTCACTTGATGGTCCATGTAAAAATACAGGAACTCCACTTTCAATCGATCCTTTTATTATATCTTCTTCACTTACATTGTTAAACTTTAATCCATAAGGGTTTATTCTTTTTTTAGCTTTTATTTCTTGTTCTTCTGGTTTTTGATATTCTTCCAATGTTATGTTTTGAAATAATTCTTTTGACATATGTTTATCTAAATATTTTTTCATTTCTGTTGTTTTAAAATCACCATTGTATTTTTTAGAACCTGTATGAAATAGGATTCCAGACAAAATTCCTCTTTTACATACCAAACTTTTTGTTTCCTCATCTATCAACCATACAACTGGAGAGACTTCTACCCATACATTATCTCCATTTTTATATTTTTGCTCATTTGATAACTGAAAATAGCTAAAACGGGATCTTGCTTCTACTCTAATATATTTTTTCCCTTTATGTTCATATTCATTATAAGTAACAGGTTGAAAAGATTGGGAATAATTATCAGAAGCTGTAGAATCAAAAGTATATTTTCTCCCTGTTTTACGTAAACCTATTACTTGATATTCTTTTTCTAATAATTCTTGTACATCGAAGATTGGAGTATATTGAGGATACTCTCCGAACTCCACTACTTCACATCCATTATAATCCTTTATTCTGTTTGGATAGAGAGAATCAAAGATTGTAGAGTTTTTTATAACGGGACGAATAGCAATACTGCGAATACATGGATGAAAGCTAGCTCTTTCACCATCTCCATAAATGCCCAGTACCTTTCCATTAATACCAGGAGATTTTGTATAATACGGTCCCGTACGGTCTTTTAAACTAGGACCAAGAGTCATATTACAGCAATCACCCCCAGTTAAAATAGCTAAATCAGTAATTGCAGATGAAGTTCCATATTTTCTTAGAACATCTAATTTATTTTTCCCAAAAATTTCTTCTGCTGAAAGTAAAGTTAATTCTATATCAAAATCGACATTATAATTCATACAAACCTCCCTTATATTTTTTATCAATCATGTTATATTTGAAATTTATTTTTAGAATTTTTCACACTCTCCAAAGAGTATTAATTATTATATTGCTTAATTTATAAGCTTTCCTTTGAAATACTTTCTATCATATGTTTCATTTGAAAAAAGGTTTTTTTTAAGGCAAAATAATCAGGAACTACTAAGGCATTTTCTTCCACACCAACAATCACTTGATCATATTTTTTAAAGTTTAAAATACAGGCTCTTTTATAACCTTTTACAGCTAAATCAGCTAATTCTTCTAAAGAAATTTGATATTTTTCTAATTTATATTTTTCTTCATCAATATGATTTAAAGAAATTTCTTTGCCTACATAAATATTATAATTTTCATATTTTTTTTTCATTTTCCAACTTAAGGTAGCTCCAGTAATTAAAGGGATGGAAAGAGAAAATTGTTTTTCTAAAAGACTCATATTTAAAAAAGGAATTTCTTTGGTATAAGAATGTGTGCCTATTCGGTATTGCATTTTGATTTCTTTCATTTCTTTCACCTGGAGTTTTATTCTACCCAATTTTTTATGAAATGTCAATTTATGACTCTTATTTTTTTTCCAAAAGAAAAAAGCAAAACTTAAGCTTTTCATTTCTATTTCAAAGACATTAAGACATTGCTTACTAAATCAAGGTTATCAATGGCATCACTAATTTTATCTGTTGTTCTTTCATGATATAATTCTTTCATTTGTTCTACAAATTCTTTATAAGAATTGGCATCCCGATTTAAATATTTAATCCAATAAGAGTTTTCTTTTAAGTGTTGATACATTTTAGGAGTATCAATCATTTTCTTTTGTAATTCTAATTCCATACTAATCCTCGAAAAATTGATTAATTGGTCTTGGAACTTTTGGTGGTGTGACATTTCCAATCGAAGACTCTGCTTTGCCTGTTAGTTCACTGACTAAATTTAAAGCTTTTTGAGCAGTTTTAATGTGTTCTTGAATTGAATTCATATTGATATTACGGATTTTATTGGTGATTGCTCCCATTGCGTCATTATTTACCGTATTTTCTGTTGTTTTAAAATACGAGTTCCAAGCAGAATCATTTGGTCCATAAATATCATAAATTTCATAAAATTTTTGCCATGACATTTCCCCATTTTTGACATAATTAATTAATTCAGGATGCATTTTGGCAAATGATTTAAATTCTTCTTTTTTCTCGTTCATAAAATCACCTACCATATTTTATGTCGAAAATCATTTTTTATCATTTAAAATCTTCAATATTAAAATCGAGTTGAACTTCTTTTTCTATAGAAGCATTTTCTTCTTTTTGATTACTTACTAAATTTACTTTTAAAAAAGCATCTATCATTTTCTTTTTGGTAATCACAGAACCTGTGCTCGCAGTATCCATAATTGGAATTTCACTGTTTTTCAACTCTATTGTATTTTCTTCTTCTACAACAGTAAGAAGGCTTCTTGCATCACTTACAAATGCACTTAAAACGAAGTAAGGAACACTTTTTACTTTTTTTAGAAGTGTACTTCCTCTTTTGGCTCGTCCTGTTATATCCATTTCGCTTAGTTTTATTCTTTTTGCAGTTTTTTGATTCGTAAAAATAGTTAAATATTCTTCTTCTTGCCATGTGATTAAAGATACAACTTCATCTTCTTTTAAGGATATGGCTTTTACTCCAGAACCTCTTACACCAACCAAAGGAATTTCAATGGAATTAAAGTTACAATAATAGCCATTTTTGGTAACTACCATGATATTCGTCTTAGCACTTACAACTTTTACGACTTCATCGTGTTCTTTTAGTTTCATCGAAATCATGGCTTTGCTCGTTCTACTTACTTCATAGTCACTAGCTTTGGTTTTTTTAATCATACCATTTTTGGTAACACTAACAATTTTTTCTTCTTTTTGGTAAATAAAGGACGCGACGATTTTTTCTTCTGGAGTCATCGTGACAATATTATTGATATGTTTTCCGATTTCTTTCCATTTAGCTTCTGGAATTTTATGAACTGGTAAGAAAATATAATTTCCTAAATTAGTAAACAATAGCAGATGGTCTTGGGTCGTTACATCAAATAAAGCAGTGATATAATCTCCTGGTTTCATTGCTGGTTCTTCATTATTAGCTATGAAGGATTTATTACTTACTCTTTTTACATATCCTTCTTTGGTAATTAAAACAACCACTTTTTCTTTTGGAATCATACTTTTCATGTCAATTTTAATTTCAGTTACTTCTTCTTTGATTTCAGTTCGGCGAGGATTTCCATATTCTTTCTTTAATAATCTTAATTCTGTTTTCATGACATGTTTTAAGGCTTCTTCATTTTCTAAAATCTGGGTCCAAATATGCATATTTTTTTCTAGTTCTTTCATTCTTTCTTTGATTTCTTCAATATCTGTATTACTTAAACGATAAAGTTGTAATTCAACAATGGCTTTACTTTGGTCATAAGTAAAATCAAAATTTTTGCATAAATTGTCAATGGAATCGGCTTTGTTTTTACTTTTCCGGATAGTCGCGATTACTTCATCTAAAATACTAATGGCCTTCATCAAACCTTCTAAAATATGAAAATCAAATTTAGCTTTATTTAAATCAAATTCAGTTCTTCTTCTTATTACTTCTCTTTGGTGAGTAATAAAAGCATCTAAAATATCTAAAACACCAACTAATTTTGGTCTTCTATTTACAATCGCGACCATATTAAAGTTATAATTGATTTGTAAATCGGTATTTTTTAGTAAATAACTAAGGATTAAATTGGGATTGGCATCTTTTTTTAAATCAATGATGATTCGCGCCATATGGTCGGCATCACTTTCATCAATGACATCACTAATTCCCTCAATTTTTTTATCGACTTTAATTTCAATAATCTTTTTCATCAGTTGTTCTTTGATGACTTCGTAAGGAATGGAATGAACAATGATTTGTTTTTTACTGCCACTATCTACGATTTCGGTTTGAGATTTCACAACCACTTTTCCTTTTCCTGTCGTATAAGCTTCAACAAGACCTTCTTTTCCTTCCACAACACCGCCCGTTGGGAAATCTGGTCCCGGCATAATTTCCATAATTGTTTCTAATTTACAGTTAGGTGAATCGATTCTTTTAATCGTCGCGTCAATCACTTCACTTAAATTATGAGTTGGGATATTGGTCGCATATCCTGCTGAAATACCAGTTGAACCATTCACTAGCAAATTAGGAAATCCAGCTGGTAAAACGGTTGGCTCTAATTCCGTATCATCAAAATTATAAGCCATTTCGACGGTGTCTTTTTTTATGGAATCCATCATTGTTTCAGCTATTTTGGAAAGTCTTGCTTCGGTATAACGCATCGCGGCTGGTCCATCGCCATCAATCGAGCCATTATTGCCATGAATATCAATAAAAACTTCACGCATTTTCCATTTTTGACTCATTCGAATCATCGCATCATAAATGGAAGAATCTCCATGAGGATGGAAATTACCCATAATATCTCCCACGGCTTTGGCACTTTTTCGATGAGGTTTATCATGTGTATAATGAAACAAATGCATTGCATATAAAATACGACGTTGAACTGGTTTTAGACCATCTCTTACATCAGGTAAAGCTCTTTCTTGAATAATTTCTTTGGAGTATCTTGCAAAACCTGTTTCCATAATTTCTTCTAAACTATAATCACTTATTTTTTCCACAATTGACTTTTCTTCTTTTTTCTTTGCCATACATTCACCTAAATTCTAAAATCATCTTCTAATGTAAAATCAACATTTTCATTGATCCATTCTTTTCGAGGGGCAACTTCATCACCCATTAAAACATGAATTCTTTTTTCTGCTAAAGCGGCATCTGTTAAATTAACCCGATAAAGACGGCGATTTTTAGGATCCATCGTGGTTTCATAAAGCTCTCTTGCATCCATTTCGCCTAAACCTTTAAAACGTTGCACTTTTAAATTATTTTTGCCTTTTTTCTTTTCTTGTAATTCTTCATCTGTCGCGATATATTCTTTTCCTTTACTTGTTTCAATGGAATATAAAGGTGGTGTCGCGATATAAAGCATTCCATGTTCAATTAAAGGGCGCATGAAACGATAAAAGAAGGTAATCAAAAGAATTTGAATGTGTGAGCCATCCACATCGGCATCAGTCATAATGATTACTTTGCCATAATTACTTTCTTCATAGTCAAAATTAGGTCCTAATCCAGCTCCAATGGCATATTCAATTTGTTTTAATTCTTGATTGGCTTCAATATCATTTTGACTTGCTTTTTCACAATTTAATACTTTTCCTCTTAAAGGTAAAATTGCTTGAGTCTCGCGATTACGACATGTTTTGGCAGACCCTCCAGCACTATCCCCTTCGACTAAAAAAAGCTCATTTTGTATGTAGTTTTTACCGGTTGCTTTCACTAATTTTCCACCAACTATTTTTTCTTTATTATTTTTACCAGTTCCTTTTCTTACTTGTTCTCTTGCTTTTCTTGCTGCTTCTCTCGCTAGTTTACTTTTTTGCGCTTTTTCTAAAATATTTAAAGCAATTTCTTTATTTTCTTCTAAGAAGAATTTTAAATTTTCATAAGTTACACTTTCCACTGCATTACGGGCTTCTGGTGTTCCTAATTTTCCTTTGGTTTGGCCTTCAAATTGAAGAAGGTGTTCCGGAATTTTGACAGAGATAATCGCCGATAATCCTTCTCTTACATCGCCACCATCTAAGCCTTCTTTGCCTTTTAATATATTATTTCCTCTGGCATAATCATTAAAAGCTTTGGTAAGCCCTGTTTTAAAGCCTACTTCATGAGAACCACCATCGCCTGTTTTTACATTGTTTACAAAAGACAAAATTTGTTCATTATAAGAGTCTGTGTATTGCATGGCAATTTCCACTTCAATTTCATTCTTTTTATTTTGAAAATGAATCGGTTTATGAAGAGCATTTAAGTTTTCATTTATGTATTCTACAAATGAAACAATTCCATTTTCATAATGATATTTGGCATTTAAGTTATCTTCTTCATCAATGACTTCAATGGTAACATTGGAAAGTAAAAATGCACTTTCTTGCATTCTTTCACAGATTGTTGTAAAAGAAAAATTACAATTTTTAAATATTTCTTTATCAGGTAAAAAAGTGACAATGGTTCCTGTTTTTTTAGATTCGCCAATTTGTTTTAAAGGAGTTTCTACTTTCCCGCCATCGTGAAATTTAATCTCACTAATTTTGCCTTCCCGATAAATCATTACACTCATTTTTGAGGATAAGGCGTTAACAACAGAGCCACCAACCCCGTGAAGACCTCCAGATACTTTATACCCTGAATTTTCAAATTTTCCACCAGCATGCAATACTGTATAAATGACTTCCGGAGTACTTTTGCCACTTTCATGCATGCCAATGGGAACTCCACGGCCATTATCAGCAATGGTGATGGAACCATCTTTATGAAGTAAAATTTTAATATAATTTCCATAGCCATTAATAATTTCATCAATTGAGTTATCGACAATCTCCCAAACTAAATGATGTAAGCCTCTTTTATCCGTAGAACCAATATACATTCCTGGACGTTTTCTTACTGCTTCTAATCCTTCTAATATTTTAATTGAATGTTCATCGTAAGTATTTTCTTTTGCCATACTCTCACCTTATAAAAGTATAACAAAAAAAAAAATTGACGTAAAGTTTTAAATGTTAAAATTTCGTCAATTTTAAAGAAAAAGTTTTTAATTTTTTAAGATACTAGAACCAGCATACGTTCCTTTTTCGCCTAATAATTCTTCAATTCGCATGAGTTCATTATATTTGCAAATTCTTTCAGTTCTTGACATCGAACCCGTTTTAATTTGTAACGTATTTAAGGCTACTGCTAGATGGGCAATAGTGGTGTCTTCTGTTTCGCCACTTCGATGAGAAATAATACAGGAATAATGATGTTCTTTGGCTAGTGAAACAGTCTTTAAAGTTTCACTTAATGAGCCAATTTGATTGGCTTTAATTAATATGGAATTCGCGACATTCTTTTCAATTCCTTTTTGAAGTAAAGATGCATTCGTTACAAATAAATCATCGCCAACTAATTGAATTTTTTTTCCAAGGCGTTTGGTTAGTTCTTGCCATCCATCCCAATCATTTTCTCCTAATCCATCTTCAATAGAAAAAATTGGATATTTAGAAATTAATTTTTCATACCATGAAATCATTTCTTCTGTAGTTTTTACTCCACCATTACTTTTCTTTAATTCATAACATTTGGTTTCGGGGTTATAAAATTCACTTGCCGCGACATCCAAAGCTAAAAAAATATCTTTTCCTGGAACATAACCTGCTCTTTGAATTGCTTTTATAATATTATCTAGAGGTTCTTCATTATCTTTTAGATTGGGTGCAAATCCTCCTTCATCTCCTACTGAAGTGACTTGATTTTGTTCTTTTAAAATATTTTTTAAGTGATGAAATACTTCACTTCCCATGCGAACAGCTTCCCGGAATGTTTGAGCACCCACTGGAACAATCATATATTCTTGAAAATCAATCGAGTTATCGGCATGACTTCCACCATTTAAAACATTCATCATTGGTACTGGTAAAAAATAATGATCTTGAGGTTGTAAATATTGGTAATAAGGAAGATGATTTTCTTTGGCGGCAGCATGAGAAACAGCTAAACTGACTCCTAAAATGGCATTAGCTCCTAAGTTCGTTTTAGATTCTGTATGATCAAGAGAGATTAATCGTTCATCAATTTCAGTTTGATTTGTTACTTCATAACCAAGAACGGCATTTTTGATTTCATGATTCACATGAGATACTGCTTTTAAAACGCCTTTTCCTAAGTATCTTTTGGGGTCATTATCGCGAAGTTCTAAGGCTTCTTTTTCACCTGTTGAAGCTCCGCTTGGAACAATCGCCCGAGCAATTATTCCACTTTCAGTAGTTACTTCTACTTCAACGGTTGGATTTCCTCTTGAATCTAAGACTTCTCTTGCATATATATTTTTTATTTTTGACATATTTTTCCTCTTTCCTATTTTTATTATAACAAAGAAACGACCGTCTTACAAACGGCCTTGAAAAGAAATGTAAATCAAAAAAGATATTATAATTTTTTTATGAGTGCCACAAAAAAGCCTTCATACTCATTTGTAGGACAAATTAATATTGTTCCGGGGATGGTTGATTTTAAAACAGGAAAATCAGCTTGATCTATTTTAATTGGGATAATTTCTAAAGAAAATTCTTTGCTCATTTGTTCTAATACTTTTTCATTTTCTTCTCGAAATAAAGAGCAAGTAGAATAAACCATGATATGACCTTTCTTTAATAAAGTAAGAGCTTTACGAAAAAGTTTTTGTTGTTTTTCAGAGTATTTTTTAATTTCTTCTGTGGAGTAATCTTTTGGATGAAGAAAACTTATTGTTCCACTTCCTGAACAAGGGGCATCTAGTAAAATTTTATCAAAAGAAAAACAATCATCTAAAGAATTTGCATCCTCTTTTAAAGTGGTACAGCAAGTCACATTTTGCAGTTTTAAATTGTATTTGAGTCTTTCATAACGAATCAAATTTTTTTCACAAGCGGTAATCATGATTTGATTTTTAGAATCTATTCCCATCTGTGTTGTTTTTGAACCAGGCGCGGCTGTCATATCTAATATTGCCTCGTTTTTTTGAGGATTTAAAACTAGCGGTGGAATCATAGAAGAAAGGCTTTGTAAATAAATTTCACCTTTTTGAAACATAGGTAATTCTTGTAAATCTTGCTTGGTTTTATTTTTTATAATAATAGCATTTTCATACCAAGAAACAGTATCATATTCAAAACCTTTCGATTGTAATTCTTTTAAAACTTTTTCTTTCGTTGTCTTTAAAGTATTGATGCGAAAAGTAGAATATCGTTGAGCGCGATAACCTTCTTTTATTTTTTGAAAATCTTTATCATCATATTCTTCTTTTAGTATACTTAATCCATTTTCCATTTTTTCAACTCACTTTAATAAAATTTTGGCAACTTCATCCCAACCTTCACGCCAATCATATCCAGCTCTTATCACATGATATTTTTTTAATTCTTCTTCAGTTATTTTTTTATTATGATATGAAGGAAATAATATTTTTAGTTCTCTTTCTTCTTTTAAATTTTCTAAGCAATCATCTATTTGAATATCCGCTTTTAAAAGTTGTTTTGAACTTGTAAAAATAAATCGTTCTGGTTCTATAAAAGGAAAGTATTTTCGTAAAAAATTATATTTATCTGTAAAAATTCTTCCTGAACCATCATAATCGGCAATATTAATACAAGCAGATAAAATATATAAATCATATTTTTGATATAATTTTTTTACCGTTTCAATGGCATGAGGTAAAAGCTCTGGTTCTTGATAAATATTTTTGGTTCTAAAAAATTGATAAAATTCTTCTTTTCGGTCGTAAGGTATTAAAACATTATCTAAATAATAATCTTCAAAGTCATCAATTTGATAATTTGTTTGTAAAAATTCATTAATTACTGGTAAAAAACCAGAAAAACATATGACTTCATCGACATCTAATAATAATACTTTCTTTTTCATTTTGATTCACCCTCTTCATTTAAACATAAAAATTGCTTTTTTTCTAGTATTAATATCATGATTTGTTTTTTTTAATTGGCATATCTTAAAGAGAAAGAAGGAATGAAATGGAAAATATTACTTTAGGTCAAATTGCAGCTTTTATTTCTTTTAGTAGTATTTTTATTGGAGCGATTATTAGTCTTATTACTTTCTCAAAAAAAATGATTCAAAAAATACTTACTCCTTTAAATCAAAAAATAGAACATCTAGAGCAAGTCTCTTTAGAAAGTCGAAATAGCATTGAATTGGAGTTTTTAAAAATGAGTTTAACTAATTTTATAAATGATTTAGAGCAAGGAATTGAAAAAAACCAAGTTCAAAAAGAAAATGCTTGTCAACTTTATGATCGTTATGTTTCTTTAAAAGGAAATTCGTATATCCATGAAGAATGGGAAAAATTAAAGAAAGAAGGAAAAATTTAAATGCAAGTTACCTATGTTCTAGTTGTAGCTATAGTTACCTATATATTAGGTGCTTTTGTGAAACTAAAATGGCAAACACTTCCCCGTAAATACATTCCTCTTCAAAATGTTTTGATTGCTTTTATTAGTGCTTTTATTTGTTTTTTTACTCACTTAGAACCCAATCTTTTGCAAGCCTTGGTACTCTGTTTTTCAGCCACGATGGGTGCTGGTGGATTTCATGATTTTTTAAAAATGTTTCAGCAAAATACCACAAAAGAGGATTAATAAACTCTTTTTTTTATGAAATAGTATAAGAAGAATCTTTT
Source organism: uncultured Bacilli bacterium (assembly GCA_947598285.1). GTDB lineage: Bacteria > Bacillota_I > Bacilli_A > RF39 > UBA660 > Ventrenecus. The sequence continues at coordinate 1,202 of CANQFE010000026.1, read as the reverse complement.
TTGCCATTTCCATCATGGATGGTAACATTTGATTTTAAATAAAGAGCAGGTCGTACTTCACAAGCAACATTGGTATTTCGATAATGAAGTGTCCATGATATCTTATAAATAGCTGATTTTGTTTGATAAGGTGTAAGCAACCACTCTACATTAATATTATTATTTCTTAACCAACTATTTTTAAGACATGGTGTAAATTGAGTGTTTCCTATTTTATCATGAAAATATTCTATAGAAAGACAATTATCTCGTTCATTTCCTCCCACCGAATAACCAATATCACTGGAATACATTAATCCAATACTTTGAAAAGTTTCCGATTCTTTTTTCCATTCATAAGGATTACTATTTTCTGTGATAACTCCCCTTTCGTTTTGATAAAAAGATAAAGTATTTGGATTATCTTCAGCAACACCAATATTCCAAATCATATTTTCTTCAATCAGATTTTTAGAAGAATTCTTGATTCCATTACTGGAAAAATTGCAAGTACTAATAGCAGCATTTTCATTGTTATTTCCCATATAACATTCTCCAGAAGAACTATTATAATAAATGCCATTTAGCATTTCCATTAATGTCGAGTTTGTCCAGTCATTAAGAAACTTTGCATCCCAAGCATAATTTCCAATATTTTCATTTCTTATGATTTTTACTCTTTGTTCTACTTTTTCACTTCCATCAACTTGTGGAATTAATACATTTACTAAACCGATGATTCGCCATTCTTCTTCATTAAAGCTAATATAATTATCTGGATTTAAGCCAGCAAATCGGTACTCTGTTTGATTAAAACCATCATCTTTTATTGTTCCACTTACTCCATCATGTTCTACTTTATATAAACCATCCCCACAACTTACAACTGGGATCTCTTTATTTAATATATTTATCATTTCATTTTCTATTGTTATACTACTTTCTTGTTCAGTGACATTTTGATACTCATCTGTTACTTTTACTTTGATATGGTATTCTTTATTTTCTAAGCCATTAAAAGTGTGACTGCTCTCATTTGTTGTAAGTGGATTTTCATCATTGATGGTATACTCATAACTTGTTATCTTATTTCCCGTTGTTTCTACATTGGCTGTGATGCTTGTTCCACAATTGATCAAATTTAAAGCTACTTCTGGTGGTACTTCTTCTTTCTTTAAGTAACTTGCTATAACTGTTACTTTACTTTTAAAACTAGCATTCAT
>CANQFE010000025.1 GCA_947598285.1 uncultured Bacilli bacterium | reverse complement strand
ATTTAAAAAATTCATAGTATGATAAAAATGAGTAGATTTTATCTAAAAGTAATCATAAAAAACCTAAACTCAAAAAAATTCTCCCTTGTAAATAAATGAATTTTTATATATAATAGAAGTATAGATATTTTAATTAAAATTAATTTTCTATAAATAAAAAAAAAGTAAGGAGAAAAAGTTATGGAAACAGTAATGTGGTCCATCATAACTTTGATTCTTGGTTTAATTGGAGGCGTTGGCCTAACAATTTTGGTAAACTACATTCGAGGTAATAGTGTCCAATTAAAGGCTGATAAATTAATAGAAGAAGCAAAAAAAGAAGCCGAAAAGCAAAAAAGAGATCGTCTTTTAGAAATAAAAGAAGAAGGATTTAAACTAAAACAAGAAACAGAAAAAGAAATTAAAGAAAAAAAAGAAGAACTAAAAGAAGATGAAGTAAGAATTCAACAAAGAGAAAGTAGTTTAGATAAACGAGATGAAATTATTCAAAAAAGAGAAGCCTCTTTAGATGAAAAAGAGCAAAATTTATTAGCCAGTCAAAAAGAAATTCAAGTAAAAAAAGAAAAGATGGACGAATTATTAAAAGAAGAATTGGCAAAATTAGAAGGAATTGCTAAATTTTCCAAAGAACGGGCCCGTGAAGATATCATGAAACGTTGTGAAGAAGAAATGGCTCGTGAAATTGCCGATTATGTAAAAGAAAGAGAGCGGGAAGCCAAACTAACCGCGAATGAATCTGCTAAAAATATTATTGTCGAATCAATGCAACGTTACTCAGAAGATGTAGCAACAGAGCAAACAGTAAGTACAATTAATTTACCGAATGATGAAATGAAAGGAAGATTAATTGGAAGGGAAGGAAGAAACATCCGAACAATTGAAGCCGTGACAGGAGTTGATTTAATCATTGATGATACTCCCGAAACAATTGTGATTTCTTCATTTGACCCTTTACGAAGAGAAATTGCTAAAATTACAATTGAAACTTTAATTAAAGATGGACGAATTCATCCTTCTCGAATTGAAGAAGTTTATGATCGAGTCTGTAAAGACATGAACAATAAAATTACTGAGTTGGGAAATGATGCATGTTATGCATTAGGTGTCACAAAAGTCGATCCAGAACTAGTAAACTTAGTTGGAAAACTTCATTTCCGAACAAGTTATGGTCAAAATGCCCTTCAACATTCGAAAGAAGTTGGTGAACTATGTGGTCTTATGGCTGCTGAACTTGGAGAAAATGTAGCCTTAGCCAAAAGAGCTGGTCTTCTTCACGATATCGGAAAATCCATTGATTTTGAAGTCGAAGGAAGCCATGTTGATATTGGTGTTGATATCGCAAAACGTTACCATGAAGATGAAGTTGTGATAAATGCGATTGCTTCTCATCATAATGATACGGCTCAAACAAGTGTAATTTCTGTTTTAGTTCAAGTTGCTGATACACTATCAGCTGCTCGACCTGGAGCTCGTAACGACTCTTTGGATAACTATATAAAAAGATTAGAACAATTAGAAGAGATTGGTAATTCTTTTGAAGGCGTTGAAAAAACTTACGCAATGCAAGCAGGAAGAGAAGTAAGAGTGATGGTAAAACCAGAAGAAGTAGATGATACCATGTCCTATAAAATTGCTCGAGATATGAAAGAAAAAATTGAAAATGAAATGCAATATCCTGGAACGATTAAGATCGTCGTAATTAGAGAATCCAGGGCGCAAGAAGAAGCCAAATAAAAAAATCAGAAAAAAATTCTGATTTTTTCTTGCAACATAACTTCACCTTTAGTAAAATAGAATCAGTTAGGAGGTCTTTTATGTTTCATGATATCTTAATGATTGTAATTGGTCTAATAATTGGCTTAATAATTGGTTTTTTCATTGCACGTTATTTGATGAAAAAATATATGAAGAAAAACCCTCCCATTAATGAAAAAATGATTGAAGTAATGATGAGTAGTATGGGAAGAAAACCAAGCCAAAAACAAGTAAGACAAATTATGAATCAAATGAATCGATATATGTAATGTCGATTCTTTTTTTAAAAAAAGAAGCAAAAGAAAGAAAAAGAATCATATAATAAAGTAGAGTGCAAAAAGGATTGACTTTAAGTGTATTTTTATGTTATTCTTATTGCAGAGTAAAAGAATAGAGGGTATTATTATGGACTTTTTGGAAAATTTATATAGTATAGATAATTTTGGAATCTACTTATTTGTTGTGATTGGGATACTAGTTGTTTTATTCTTAGTCATTTTATTTTTTGGCAAGAAAGATGAGAAAAAAAGAAAATTAGAAGAAACAATGAAAACAGAAAAAATAGAAGTCCCAGAGAAAGAAGAAGAACCTCCAGTTCCAGTTATCATGCCAGATGTTGCATTTCATGAGGATACTAAACCAACACCTCTTGAAGTTTCTGAAATCCCTCAAGAAAAGTTAACTACCAATGTTGTTTTAAATGAAGAAAATAACATAGATGAACCACAAAAAGAAGACCCTATTCCAATGGTAAAAGAAGAGGCAAAAGAAAAAGAATTTGATTTTGATGCCTTAGCAGCCGCGATTAATAAAGAACTAGAAAGTATTGAAAAGCCAGCAGTAAAAGAAGAACCAAAACCTGTTTTACCAAAAGAAGAGGAAGAACCCCTTCATTATCAAGTATTTGAACCAACAATGGAAGTAAAAGAGATGAATCAAAAAGAAACAACCGAAGAAAAAATTGATATTCCTAAAGAAAAACCAGCAATGCCAACCGTCTTTAGTTCCGTTTATGTAAATCGCGAAAAAGAGCAACCTATTGAAGAGGAACAAGAAAAAGAAGAAGTAACAGCTCCAAAAATAGAACTTCCTAAAAAAATAGAATTACCAAAAAGAAATAACGAATAGTAAATGAAGTGTCAATTGACACTCTTTTTTTCATATTTCATTTTCTTTGTGTTATAATACTGGAAAGGAGCGAGAACATATGAAAATATTTAATAAACAAAATGATAAAATCAATATGGAAGAAGTAAATGAAGTCGTAAGTCTTTCCAAAAAGATTTTGCATTTATTTTACATTGCTATGGTAATCGCGATGATTCTAATCGTAACAATTATAGCAAGAGAATGGGGAGTTTGGAATTTTCTTTTAAATATTTTAAAAGTTTTAGCACCATTTTTTATTGGCTTTGTGATTGCTTGGATTTTTAATCCTATTGTAACCAAATTAGAAAAGAAAAAGATACCTCGTATGATAGGATCAATGATTGTATATGCTCTTTTTTTACTTATTATCACATTATTTATTCGCTTTTTAATTCCAGTGATTTATGAACAAGTTCAAGTATTAATTAGTAACTTGCCAGCTATTTTTAGTGAATTAGAAGGATTTGTCAATACCATTTTTGATAAACTAGGAAGAATGCAAGGAATTGATTTTAATTCTATCAAAGAGAATATTATGATTACAATTACTACCACTTTAAATGGATTCATGACATCGATTCCAACGATGTTAATGAATATGGTGGGAACTATTTTCTCAAGTTTAATTACCATTTCATTTGGTCTTGTAATTGGCCTTTATATGTTAATTGATTTTGATTCAATTAATGGCCATTTAATTAATATGCTTCCTAAAAAAAATCGCTTTGAAGCTTCTCTTTTAATTACAAATATTTCTACTGAAGTAAGAAAAAGTGTCAATGGGACATTATTAGTTGCCCTTATGGTTTTTGTTTGTGATAGCATTGGCTTTTGGGCTGTCGGGTTACAAGCTTCTGTGTTATTTGGTTTACTTTGTGGTATTACAGATTTAATCCCTTATATTGGACCTTATATTGGAGGTGCCATTGCTGTAATTGTTGGTTTTGCTCAAAGTCCTTTGATTGGTTTTTTAACATTAATTGTCGCGGTTGTAGTTCAATTAATTGAAAATAATATTTTACAACCAATTGTGATGAGTAAAACAATGAAATTACATCCTGTCACTATTATTGTTGGATTATTGATTTTTGAACATTTCTTTGGTATCATAGGAATGATTTTAGCAACCCCTTGTATTGCTCTTGCCAAAGTCGTATGGAAATTCTTTAAAGAAAAATATAATTGGTTTAATGACCAAGAATATATTTCTGAAGAAGAAAAATAAGGAAGTTCACATGAATATTATATTGATTGCTGGAAAAGCCAGAAGCGGAAAAACCTATGCTGCTCAAGTACTAAAAGAAGAATTAGAGCATCAAGGCAAAAAAGTAGTAATTACAGAATATAGCAAATATATTAAATTATTTGCAAAAGAATTACTTTCTTGGGATGGAAAAGAACCAAAGCCCAGAAAATTTTTACAAGATTTTGGTTTTTTTATTCGTCATGAATTTGAAGATCAAAACTATTTTATCAAACGAATGAAAGAAGACTTAAAAATTTATGAGCATTTTGTCGATGTAGTAATCATTTCAGATGTTCGCTTAAAAGAAGAAATAGAACAAATAAAAGAATATCCTTCTATTTCTATTCATGTAATAAATGAAACAAATCCTTCTGATTTAACCAACGAAGAGAAAAATCATGAAACTGAACAAGCCTTAGATACTTACAAATATTTTAATTATTCCATAGAAAATAAAACGAAAGAAGAAATGAAAGAAGAGATAAAAAACATCTTAAAGAAAGAAGGATACCTATGAATTTAAAAGACTTATTTATTTCTTATTTTGTCTCAAAAGGACATAAACAAATTCCAAGCGCGCCAGTGGTACCAGAAAATGATCCATCGGTTCTTTTTAATACAGCTGGAATGCAACCTTTAATTCCATATTTAATGGGCGAACCTCATCCTTATGGAAAAAGACTATGTGACTATCAAAAATGTATTCGCTTAACAGATTTAGATTCGATTGGTGACAAAACGCATCATACTTTTTTTGAAATGTTAGGAAATTGGAGTTTAGGAGATTATTTTAAAAAAGAAAGTATTACTTATTCTTTTGAATTTTTAACCAAAGTATTAAAAATTCCTGTTACATCTCTTGCAATTACCGTTTATGAAGGAGATGATAAAATTCCTCGTGACGAAATTTCAGCTCAAACATGGGAACAATTAGGAATTCCAAAAGAAAGAATTGCTTATTTAGGAAGAGAACATAACTTTTGGATACCAGGAGATTCTGGTCCATGTGGTGGTGACACAGAAATTTTTTATTGGCGTGATCAAAGTGAAGTTCCAAAAGTATTTGACCCAGAAGATGAAAGATGGGTTGAAATTTGGAATAACGTATTCATGGAATTTTATCAAGATGAAAAAGGAAATATCAGTGAGCTTTCTCAAAAAAATGTTGATACAGGAATGGGCTTAGAAAGAGTCATGGCAATATTAGAAAATGTAGAAGATAACTATTTAACAAGTATTTGGGAAAAGCCTCGTAAGTTATTGGAAGAGTTATCTGGATTTTCTTATGAAGAAGAACCCATCGCGATGCGTATTATTCTAGATCATATTAGAACCTCTGTTTTTATTGCCGCTGATCCAGCTCATATTAAACCAAGTAATACCGACCAAGGCTATATTTTAAGAAGACTTATCAGACGCGCGATAAGATACGCAAGAAAACTTGGCCTAGATATTAGTAGTAATTGGGAAGAGCAATTAGCATTATGTTATATCAATGAATATCAAGATTACTATAAAGAATTAAAAGAAAATAAAGAAATTGTTTTAACTGTCTTAAAACAAGAAAAAGAAAAATTTAATCGAACATTAGAAAAAGGTTTAAAAATATTTGAAAAAGTTTCTCAAAAAACAAAAGAAATTGATGGCGAGACAGCTTTTCACTTATACGATACATTTGGCTTTCCAATTGAATTAACAATTGAAGTAGCTCAAGAAAAAAAGATGAAAGTCGATGAAGAAGGATTTCAAAAGAAATTTTTAGAACATCAAGAAAAATCAAGAACTGCTTCCGCTGGTAAATTTAAAGGAGGACTTTCAGGAAATACTGAAAAAGAAACCAAATATCATACCGCAACTCATTTACTGAATGCAGCCTTAAAAAAAGTCATTGGTTCATCTGTTCACCAATTAGGAAGTAATATTACCGAAGAACGATTACGTTTTGATTTTCCATGTGATCATAAAATGACCGAAGAAGAAAAAAAAGAAGTAGAAGATTTAGTAAATAAATGGATAGAAGAAGCCATTCCGGTAGAAAAAGAAACAATGAAAAAAGATGACGCGATAAAAAGTGGAGCCGAATGTATGTTCATAGAAAAATATCCGGATATAGTCACAGTTTATAAAATAGGAGACATATCGAAAGAACTTTGTGGAGGACCTCATGTTACTAATACCAAAGAAATAGGTCACTTTAAAATAAAAAAAGAAGAATCTTCAAGTGCAGGAGTTCGTCGTATCAAAGCAATAATTGAATAAGAAAAGAAAGAAAAAGTATATTTTTTTGACATTGTTAAACACTAAAAATGAGAAAAAGAAAAAAAATGACAAAAATACTTTTACTTTATTTTCTTTTTTGTTATAATAAAAATGAGAGTAGGATACTACTAAGTAGGTGAAGAAAATGAAAGATCCAAAAGAAAGTAGTTTAAGTTTTAAAAATATATTTCAAAGAGAGACCAAATTAGCTGCATATATCATTGTTTGTATGACAATTGTAGTAATTAGTTTATCTTATGCTCTTTTCTTTAAAGTAGATGCAAATACCAATAATCAAGAAGTATATGCTGGTGATTTAAAATTTACTTACGAAAATAGTGGTCAAAAAATAACTTCATCAGGTAATGACAAAACAGAAATATGTTTTCAACCTATGAGTTATGAAGAAGCAAATGAATTATACCGTACAGAGTGTAGTTACAAATTTAGTGTCAAAAATACAGGAAGTTTAATGGCAAATTATTCATTTGGTTTAAAAGCATTAAGTGATAATACTATTGAAAAAACAAAATTAAGAGTAATTATTAGAAAAAAAACTTCCAATGGTGAAGATGGCGTAGAAGTTTATGAAAATATTTATACAAATGAAGCAAATGGTGATGTTTCTAAATTATCAAAATCTTTAAATGAACTAAAAACAGCAAAAAGTGTTGATGATATTTTAGTTGTGGATGAAAGTTCTCTTTCAAAAGAAAATCAAGATACACCTGTGATGGATGAAACAAATGAAGATAATCCTTCCAGTGTTCCATCCACTGAAGAACCTTTAGAATCTGCTATTCCAGAAGCAGATGAACCCAAAAAAACTGATTTAGATATTATGGAAGAAAGTACTGTTGATAGTCCTCAACCATCTTCTACAGAACCTGTTACTGAAGTGATTGAGACTAATTCTGATGAAATATTGATATTAGTTTCTAATGAAAAACTTGAAAAAGAACAGACCATTTCATATGAAATTCAAATCTATTTTGATGAAACACAATACCAAGATGGTGATGGTGGTGAAACCGAAGAAAATAGAACACCAAAGAAAATATCTTATCAGATTGTTGGAACTGGCTTAGTTCATGAAGAACAACCTATTACTACAGATCAAACTCAATCTACTACAGGAAGTGATACCTCTTCAAGCTCATCTTCAAGTGATTCAGATATCGCTGGTGATGAACCTCCCCATGACGAAAATGAGATAATAGAGCCATCTAATGATAATCCTGCACCTGAAGATACACCAACGATAGATTTACCAAATGAAACCATGCCTTCCATTGAATAGAAATAGAAACCTATTTCTTTTTTTTGGCATCTTGTATTCTGTGTGATTTTTTGCTACAATAATCTTGTGGATAAAGGTGGTGTAAGAATGGATCATACCTCTTATTTTAGTATTTCCGAATTAGAGTCCGCGAATGCCAAATTAATACTAAAAGAAGTTTATGAAATTTTAGAAGAACGAGGATATAACCCAGTGAATCAGTTAGTTGGATATATTATCAGTGGCGATCCAGGTTATATTTCAAGTTATAAACAAGCTCGTGATAAAATTCTTAGTATTGATCGAGCTGAATTAGTTGCCTATATCTTAAAGGAATATCTAAAATGAGATATTTAGGATTAGATCTTGGAACCACAACATTAGGGGTTAGTATCACTGACCGAACCAATACCATTGCCACACCACTGAAAACGATTCGTTTTAAAGAAAATCAATATATGGATGTAAAAGATGCCCTAGAAGAAATCGTAAAAGAAAAACAAATTACTGATTTTGTACTAGGTTTGCCTAAAAATATGAATAATTCAAGTGGCTTTGCGGTCGACAGATCTTTGACCTTTCAAAAATGGTTAGAGAGCGAGTTTTCTTTACCAATTCATTTCATTGATGAACGTTTATCGACGAAAGAAGCGGAAAAAATATTATTATCAACTGATACGAGTCGTAAAAAAAGAAAAGAAAAAATAGATGCTTTAGCCGCGACAATTATTTTAGAAACTTATTTAAAGAGAAAAGAGGAAAAAAATGAAAGAAGAACCAATCAATAATCAGGTATTTACAATAAAAGACGAAAAAGGCGTCGAAAAAGAGTGTGAAGTACTATTTACTTTTGATTCTCCTGAAACTCAAAAAAGTTATATTGTTTATACCGATAATGAAAAAGAAGAAGATGGATCTTTAAAAGTATATGCTAATATTTATATAAAAAATGGTTCTAATAAAACTCTCTATCCAATTGAAACAGAAGAAGAATGGAATACCATAGAATCTATTTTATCAAAGTTAGAAGAAAAAAGTGAGGAAGCAAAATGAAGAAAATAATATGGGGAATACTTAGTGTTTTTTTTATCTGCCTGGTATTGGTAGTTGGTTTTTATTTTTGGGGAATAGGTAAAAAAGAACAAGAACAACATTTAGTTACTTTTGTAATTGAACCCGGAACAACAAAAACAACCATCGCTAAAAATTTAGAAACAGCTGGTTTGATTCGCAGCCAATATGCTTTAGATATGTACTTATTTTTTACTGGTGGTAATATTCAAGCTGGAGAATATGAATTAAGTGCTAATATGACTCCAATTGAAATGATAAAAAAATTTATTCAAGGAGATATCAAAATAAACACAGTAACGGTGACTTTAGTAGAAGGAAAAAGATTAACTGACTATGCGAAAGTATTCGAAGAAAATTTATCATTTACTAAAACTGATTTTTTAAATACAATCAAAGATAAAGAATATTTAACTTCTTTAATTTCCAGTGGTAAGTATTGGTTCTTAACAGATGAAATTTTAGATGAGGAAATATACTATCCTTTAGAAGGTTATTTATATCCAGATACTTATGAATTTCTAGAAGATGCTGATGAAAAAACAGTAATTGAAACAATATTAAATCATACCTTATCAAAATTAGAGCCATATCATTCTAGTATTTTAGCAAGTGGCAAAAGTCCTCATGAAATTTTAACAATGGCATCTATTGTTGAAAAAGAAGCTAATACTTTAGAAGATCGGGAAAAAGCATCCCAAGTATTTTATAAAAGATTAGAATTAAACATGAGTCTTGGAAGTGATGTCACAGCTTATTATGGAGTCGAAAAAGATATGGATAAAAGTTTGACTTGGGAAGAATTAAATGATCCTAACCCTTATAATACCCGTTTGACAGATGGTAGAATGAATGGTAAACTACCTATTGGACCGATCGCGAATCCTTCTAGTATATCTATTGAAGCTGCGATTCATCCAAGCAACACAAATTATTTGTATTTTGTAGCAAATGTATGCACCGGAGAAGTTTTTTTCCAAGAAAATATTAACGATTTTTATGCCAAAGGACAAGAATTACAAAAAGTTTGCGATGCGAATTAGAAAGTGTGTTATAAATGAAAGAATTAATTTTAGAAATGGAAGAATATGCCAAAGAGAAAAATATTCCTATTATGCAAAAAGAAGGAATTGCTTTCCTTATGAAATATATTAAATCAAGTCATGTCAAAAATATCTTAGAAATTGGCAGTGCCATTGGCTATTCAGCCATTTTGATGGCTTCTTGTGATCCAGAAGTGAAAGTAACCACAATTGAAAGAGATGAAACCAACTACATGGAATGTTTAAAAAATGTCAAAAAGTGTGGTTTTGATAATAAAGTAAATGTTGTTTTTCAAGATGCTTTAGAAGTAAACTTAGCAGAAGGAACAGAATATGATTTAATTTTTATTGATGCTGCTAAGGCTCAATATCGAAAATTTTTTGAAAAATTTCAATATTTTTTAGCTCCAAATGGCGTGATTATTACGGATAATTTAAAATTTCATGGATATGTTGGTAAGTCAAATAAAATAGAAAGCAAAAACCTTCGTCAATTAGTTGGTAAAATTGAAGATTTTATTGAGTTTTTAAATACCAATGAAGAATTTGAAACAAAATTTTATGATGTTGGCGATGGCATTGCCATTAGTGCGAGAAAACAAAATGAAAAATAAATATTTTGTGATTCCAACTCAAATAATGAAAGAAAAAATTCCCAATGTCCATTTTGTCTACCCACTTACTTCTTTTAGCGTGGGCTTTTCTCATACCTATGAATTGGAAGATTTAACAGAAAATGATTATGGTTATATTAATAAAATATTAGATTCTAAAGATATTGAAAAATTAAAAGCCAAAAAAGAAAAATTAAAACATTTAAAAGGCATCATTTTTGAAGATTTTGGTGTCTATCAATTATTAAAAAATGAAAATACCATTGAAAAAATCTTTTTTGCCTCCCATGCAAATTGTAGTCGTCTTACTGTAGCATCTTTATTAAAATACATGGATAAAGTAATATTATCTTTAGATATTACAGTAGAAGAAATAAAAGAAATTACTAACATAGATCCCGAAAGAATCATTTTATATACTTTTGGACCTATGCCATATTTATATTCTAGAAGAACTTTAGTAAGAAATTATGAAATTACTTTAGGGAAAAAAATAACAAAAGAATTAGAAATAACTGAACCCATAACCAAGAAAAATTTTATCTTAAAAGAAAGTGATGATGGGACAATTTGCTTTGATGAAAAAATGCTTGAAGCCAGAGAATTAGAAAAGATAAAGGCTTATGCATACTTTTTAAATCTAGATTGGCTAAAAGAAATTGATTTACCATCTTGGCTAAAAGATTTTGAAGAAGGAAAACCACTTTTAAATACCACGACGGGATTTCTTCACCAAAAAACAATTTACCAACTTCCACCTCGAAAGGAGGATTAAAATGGTCGAATTACTTGCTCCTGCGGGCGATTTAGAAAAATTAAAATTTGCTTTTCATTATGGTGCCGATGCTGTATATATCGGTGGTGTAAACTATAGTTTAAGAGCCAATGCCAAAAACTTTACTTTAGAATCCATCAAAGAAGGAGTGACTTATGCCCATGAACGTGGCAAAAAAGTTTATGTGACTGTAAACATAATTTTACATAATGAAGAAGAAGATGGCCTTTTAGAATATTTACAAAAATTAAGTGAAACAAAAGTGGATGCTGTGATTGTAAGTGATATTGCTGTCATCGAAATGATTCGAAAATATAAAATTCCTCTTGAAGTTCATCTTTCTACGCAAGCGAGCGTATTAAATGCCGAGTCTGCTAAATTTTATAAAGAGCTTGGTGTCAAAAGAATTGTTTTAGCAAGAGAAGCCAATAAAGAAGATATAAAAAAAATAAAAGAAGAAACAGGGCTCGAATTAGAATGTTTTGTCCATGGAGCAATGTGTACTTCTTTTTCTGGACGTTGTGTAATGTCGAATGTCTTAACCAATCGAGATGCCAATCGTGGCGGATGTGCTCAAATATGTCGTTGGCTTTTTGAAGATCAGAATGATACTTTTAGTATGACAAGTAAAGATTTAAACATGATTGAACATTTAAAAGAAATGATTTCGCTTGGTGTAAATTCTTTTAAAGTAGAAGGTCGCATGAGAGGAATTTATTATATTGCAACAGTCATATTAACTTATCGTCGACTCATTGATAAAATTTTAAATGATACTTTGACAGAAGAAGACGTTTCTTATGCCTTAAAAATTTTAAATCGATGTGCGAATAGAGATTCAGCTCCGCAATTTTTTGAAAAATTACCAACTGAAAAAGAACAATATTTTTTAGGAAGAGAAGAAGTATCGAATCAAGATTTTTTAGGCTTAGTGTTAGAGTATGATGAGCAAACTAAAACGGTTGTGTTAGAAGAAAGAAACTATTTTAAAAGAGGCGATATTGTAGAATTTTTTGGTCCAAATACAAAAACATTTACCTATCAAATCAATCAAATTTATGATGAGGAAGGAAAAAAAATAGAAGTTGCCAATCATCCTGGAATGATTATCAAACTTTGTGACATCCCAAAAGTAGAAGCCTATGACATGATGCGAATAAAAATCGTTGACAAATAATAACTTTTATAGTAATATGATTTAATGAAATTTAAAGAAAGTGATGATAAAATGAAACAACAAACAATCGTGTTGACTCCTCAAGGATATTTAGAATTAGAAAATGAATTAAATGAATTAAAAAATGTGGTTCGTCCTCGTGTAATAAAAGACTTAAAAGATGCTCGTGCTCAAGGAGATTTATCTGAAAATGCCGACTATGATTCAGCTCGTGATGAACAAGCTCAAGTAGAAGCTAGAATTAAAGAATTAGAATATAAACTAGAACATAGTACAATTGCCGAAAAAAATCCAAAAGGAACGGTATCAGTAGGTTCTACAGTTGTCATATTATATGATGATGGCGAAGAAGATACTTATGAAATTGTTGGTTCTTTAGAAGCTGACCCTTTTGAAAATAAAATTTCTAACGAAAGTCCAATTGGTAAAGCTGTCATAGGTCATAAAAAAGGCGAAGTAGTAGAAGTATCAAGTCCCAATGGTTCATATGAAGTGACAATTAAAGATGTAAAATAATGGAAGTTGAAATACTTCTTTTTTTTATTCAATTTTAAATAAGTTTATGATATAATCTCTTTAAAGGAATAGTGAGAAAAATGAAACAAAGAAATGGATTTGCCATCAAAGAAATGGTAATTTTATGTGCTGGATTAGCTATCTTTTTTATCATTGCCATTACCCGAATCAGTTTTGCTTTAGAAGAAGCGAAAAATGAATCTACTTTAATGGAAGAAAAAAATCACGCGATTATCTTAGCAGCTGAAACCTATGCCAAAGCAAACCCAGATAAATTTAAAGAATCAGAAACATTTCTTTTTGGAAGCGATTTAATAAATGAAGGATATTTATTGGATATTGATGACACAGATTACCAAAATGTAGAATTAAAAGTATGGAAAGAAAATGAAACTTTTCATGCTGAAGTAGTAGAATAATGGCAATTACCAAAACGGACTTTATTAACTTTACCAGATGTCATCGTTATGTGTCATTAGAAGAATTGAAAAAAAATCGCTTAGATGCTAACATCACATATCAAGAATATAAAGAGCAAGAAAAACAAGAAAAACTAGAAGAACTTTTATTTTCAATGATTGAAGTAGGTGAAGATGGCACAGAAATTGATAAAACAGAAATAATAAATAAACAATTAGAAGCCATGATGCCTTATTATAAATTAGTGGAAGAAGAATCAGGAAAGATTTCGTCAAAAACATTTGGCGGAACATCGATTTATGCTGAAAAAACAAAAGATCAAATGTCTTTTGATTTTTCCAAAAATGGCATTCATTATCTTTGCTATGTCGACATTTTTAACGAAACAGAAGACGCTATTAATATTATTGAAGTGAAAGCAACAACATCCAAAAAATATTTAGATTTAATGGGTAGCATGAAAAGAGGAGGAGAGAAATTTCCTATTTTTACCAGAAAAAATAATATTTATTATTTAAAAGGAGATATTGATTATCCCTTAGAACAAGAAATGTCTTTAGAAACTTACGAAAAACAAAAAGAAAAATTATTAGACCGTTTTCATCTTGGTAAATATATTCATGACTTAGCTGTTCAAAGATATTTCATTGAAGGAGAAATGAAAGAAAGCCAAAATTCTTTTGCAAAACCAATTCATTACTACCTAGCTGTCTTAAATCAATATTATATTTTTGATGGAACATATGAAAATAATCGGCCTGTTTATCATCCTGATGAAAATAACGAAGAATTAATTACTTTTTTTCAAATGGATAGTTTAACCAAAGAGTATCAAAAATGGATTGATTTAGAAAGAGTCTCTTTAGAAAATTCTCTTTTTCAAAGTGAGATAAAAAAAGTTCCTTTAGGTATTTATTGTGGATATAAAACTCAAAATTGTTGTAAATTTTTTAAACCAGTCTGTGGCAAGATAATTCCGGAAAAAAATAGTAGTTTAAGTTATGTCAATAATGGTTTTGGCTTTGTAAAAGAAGATGGAACTAGAATTAAAGGTTTAGATTTAATCAATGAAGGATATATCGATTTATTAGATGTACCCGAAGAATGGATTACGAAAAAAAATCATCAAATTCAAAGAGATTGTTACGAATTTCATACTCAATATATAAATAAAGAAAAAATTTCAGCTGCTTTAAAAACAATACAGTATCCTATTTATCATTTAGACTTTGAAACGTTTCCTTGTCCAGTTCCTAGATTTCGGGGCGAATGGCCTTATATTCAAAGTCCTTTTGAATTTAGTCTACATATTGAAAAAGAACCAGGTATTTGTGATAAACAAAAAGATAACGTTATTTTTTTGGCCGAAACAACCCAAGATGAAAGAGAAGAAATGATTCAATTAATGTTAAAATATATGGATCCAGAAAAAGGAACTTTATTTGCTCAAAATGTTCCATTTGAAAAAGGAAGAATCAAAGAAATGGCTAAAATATTTCCCCAATATAAAGAACCTTTAATGAAATTGTATGAAAGAGGTTATGATTTACTATGGCTTGTCAATAATAACAAAGAATTATATAAAAGCTTAGGCTTTGAAAACGAAGATTTGGAAACCTTTAATTTTTATGATGAGCATTTAAGTGGTTCCTTTTCAATTAAAAAAACTTTGCCTGTTTTTAGTGATTTATCCTATAAAGATTTAGTCGTAAAAAATGGCACAGAAGCCATAGTAGAATATGCCAATTACGATAAAATGAGTAAAGAAGAACTAGCCTTAAAAAAAGAGGCTTTGCGAATTTATTGCCAGCAGGACACTTGGGCAATGGTAGAAATTTTAAATGCTCTAAGAAAATTAGTTACAACTGAGAAAGTGTAAAAAATACGTCAAAAAATTGACATTATCTTGTATGAAACATCTTTTTTCTAGTATGATATTAGAGTAAGGACGTGATTGTATGCTATATCCTTCAATTGATAAACTACTAACGATAGTAGATTCCAAATATATTTTGGTTCATGTTGCTGCGATACGAAGTAAGCAAATGTTAGAAAATAATCACTATCAAATGCAAGAACAAGAATATGTGAATAAACGAACGATTGGAAGAGCATTAGAGGAATTAGAAAAAGGACTTATTACAGTAACTGGATCAGACCAAGTAAAAAAATAAGGCCTTTTTTTATGCCAAAAGAAAAAAAATGTGACAAAAAAACACTCAATTTCAAAGAAAAATTCATATATTACCTTTAGAAAGAAGGTATTTTATGAGTCGAGTGTTATATCAGGCTGAAAATCAAATCACAAATGGATATAAATCTTCCCATCCAGCTGTAGATTTAGTGAAAAAAAAGAATGAAACAGATACAATCATTGCTCATACTGGAGGCATCGTAACAATAGCTAAGACTGGTGTTCCACATGATCCTGGTTCAACTGGAAATCGCAGTTATGGCAATTTTGTTAAAATAAAACATGATAATGGCTACTATACATTATATGCTCATTTAAAAGATGTTTATGTCAAAAAAGATCAAAGAGTAAATACAGGAGAGAAAATAGGATACATGGGTGAAACAGGAAATGCCTATGGAGCTCATCTTCATTTTGAAGTAAGAAATCCATCTGATCGACGAATTGATCCAACGCCTTATTTAGATGCCAACTTACCAGATGGAACAATCACATATTTTTATCAATCCTATGATAATGTCAAGAAAAAATGGCTTCCTAATGTAGCAATTGGTTCTAATGAATATGCTGGGAATTTCAAAAACTCAATGGGCGGAATATATGTAGATAAATATAAAATCAGAGTCCATGATAAAACCAAAGGCTATTGGCTTCCTTGGGTTGAAAATAGAAATGATTATGCTGGTAACTTAGGAAATGAAATTGATGGAGTACAAATAGAAAACGCAACCTATCGTGTTCATCTAAAAAATGGAACATGGCTTCCTTGGGTATCAAAAACAGATGATACAAAAGATGGATATGCTGGCATTTATGGAAAAACGATTGACGCAATTCAAATAAAATAAAATTAAGGCTGTTCTTTTTTTGATATTTATGAAGAAAAAAGATTTATT
>CANQFE010000024.1 GCA_947598285.1 uncultured Bacilli bacterium | reverse complement strand
TTATCAAGAGTTTATGCTATTACTGTTGAAGATGGTCATTCATTTTGTAGAAGAGATCAAGTTAAACAAGAAGTTATTAATATGTGTAATTTGATTAAAGATTTCTATTCAAGAATGGGATTATGGGAAGATCATTGGGTATCGCTATCTGTAAGAGATTATGAACATCCAGAAAAATATATTGGAAGTAAGGAAGATTGGGATATATGTGAGCAAATGTTAAAAGAAGTATCTGATGAATTAGGTCTTAATGCTAAAAGATGTGAAGGAGAAGCAGCTTTATATGGACCTAAATTAGATTTTATGTTCAAGGATGCTTTGGGTAGAGATATTCAGATTCCAACTGTGCAATTAGATTTTGCAATGCCTAAGAGATTTGGACTTTTCTATATTGACGAAAAAGGTGAAAAACAAACTCCAGTTATGGTACATAGGGCTGTTTTGGGTTCTTATGAAAGATTTTTAGTGCTATTATTAGAACAATTTAAAGGAGTATTACCAATTTGGCTTTCTCCAGTACAAGTCAATATTATTCCTGTAAATATTAAATATCATGATGAATATTGCAAGAAAATAAAACAACTTTTAGAAGATGAAGATATAAGAGTAGAATATGATGATTCTAAAGAACAAATGGGTAAAAAAATTAGACAAAGTAATATAATGAAAAATCCTATAACTTTAATACTCGGAGATAATGAAAGAGATAATGATTTGATAAGCTATCGTAAATATGGTAGCGAGGAAACAGAGTCTTTATCTATTGAAGAATTTTTGAAATTTATTAAAGATGAAATAAATAAGAGGTAGCGAGAAAAAGAAGATTTTAAGCATCATGCTCAAAATCTTCTTTTTCAGTTTCATTTAAAACTTTCTCAACCTCATTAATTAATTGTTCTTTATTAGGAATATAGTAAGTATATGTTGAAGCAAAAATATTATTAGATAAACCACCTAAAGCAAACTCTAGCATTATATTATCTTTTTCAGCACATAAAATTATACCAATAGGTTTTCCATCATCTTCTGAGTTTACAACTTGTTCGTAATAGTTTAAATACAAATTCATTTGTCCTAGATTTTCAGCTTTAAGATTATTCATTTTCAAATCAATTAGTACATATGATTTTAAAAATTTATTATAAAATACCATATCAACATAATAGTCTGTATTATTAAGTGTAATTCTTTGTTGTGATCCAACAAACATAAATCCTTTACCGAGTTCAAGTAAAAAATCTTCAATGTGTCTTATTAGTTTATATTCCAAATCTTTTTCTAAAATTGGTTTTTGTTCTTTGATTCCAAGAAATTCAAAAACATAAGGCTGCTTAACAATATCACTAGGTTTATTTAAAATTTGACCTTCTTTTGATAATGCTAAAACTTTTTCTTTATTAATTTTACCATCTGAAAGAAGTAATCTTTCAAATAATGAAGTATCTAATTGTCTTTTTAATTCTCTTACAGACCAATTTGAATTAATACATTCTTTTTCATAAAAATTACGTTTATCTATGTCCTTAATAATCATCAATTCACAATAATGTGACCAGCTTAATTTTTCATTTAATTCATCAAAGTTTGGATAGGTTTTATAGAAAACTCTCATATATTTTAAATTAGATATAGAATATCCTTTTCCTAAATATTTAGTAAGTTCATCTGATAATCCTTTTAAAATTTCTTTACCATATTCTAATCGGTTGTTAAATTCATTTTCATTTGATACTATTATTCTTCCTATATTCCAATACACATAAATGATAGATTTATTGATTTCATTAGATAAACTAGATTTAACTTCTTCTACTAAATTAGTAATTTCTTGTATCATTTTGTTGCCATTTTTTTCTAACATAATTGCTCCTTTCTGAATTAGTCAGACGCGTCTGGCCAATTTATTTTTCCTTTAAAATACTACTAATATTTTATCATATAAATTACCGGACAGCCTCTAATATTTTTATAATTTTATCCATTAAGAATTGAACTAATCGATAGATTATATCTTTAAAGTGTTCAGGTGTTAACTTTAAAGAATGATTTTCTTCTTTTAATTCTAGGATTTCATTTTCTTTTTCTTTGATATTTTCGTTTAATTTATCAACTTCTTGGTTAGGTGATTTATTATTTTTTGTTAATAATTTTAATCTTTGTCGATTACTAATTTTTTATTTTCGTGTTTATAACCTAAACAAGCTCTATGGGGAATATGACCTTGTTTAATTGCTTCCACTAAACCAAATTTTGTTCTTTCTATTTCATTCTGAGTCATATAACCATCATACGAGTATAAAATTTTTTATTAGCAGTTGTTGTATTAATATCTTCATTCGAACAGATAATATGAGCATCATGTTCTTCAAAAAAGTCCATAATATTTTCCCAATCATAAACACTTCTTGAAAGTCTATCAATTTTCAAAGTAATAACAGTATTAATTCTTTTATCAATTATTGCTTGTTTTAATCTTTCAAAGGCAGGTCTTTTATTTCCTTTTTCAGCACTTATGCCTGAATCTTCATAAAAATCATAAATTTCAAAATTGGTAAACTTACAAAATTCAATTAATCTTTTTCTTTGCCCAGGTAGACTAAATCCTAGTCTTGCCTGATTTTCCGTACTAACTCTTAAATACAAAACTCACAAATAAACCCTAATCTTTGTTTTAAAGACTTTTCAAAGGGTATTTCTTGTTTAAGTATCTTAATCATAAACACCATCCTTCCTTTAGGATGATTTCTTTGTAACAACAAAAAAACCAATCTCTCGATTGATTTCTATTATCAATGTCCGAAAAGTTCGAACAGATTCGTCAATGGAGCAGATAGCGAGGATCGAACTCGTTTCCTAAGCTTGGGAAGCTTATGTTTTACCATTAAACTATATCTGCATAACTAAATTATAAATCAATTTGAAAAAGTTTGCAATGAGGATATATAAATTCTATTTTTGTTTCTTGACAATACCTATTTTTCTTTGTTATAATTTACTCATTTCTGTTCTATTTTATAATTAAATTATTAATTTTCACAGATAGAAAGAAGAACCATTAGGAGGATCAATGATTGGAATTCAGGAAATATTCAATAAATTTATACATCATACACCAATATCGTTAGAAAAGAAGATTTCTACTCTTTCTTATAAAAATATGGATGTAAAGGTATTAAAATATCTTAGAAGTATTTTAAAAGGATTATATATTGAAATAGCAGGGGACTATGAAGGTGCTATATTTGAATTGATGTCTGATGGAATTTTGGAAGGATGGTGTTGGCAAACAACAGAGTCTGCTATTCTCTTTTTTGATGATGATGCTTATATTGAAAGAGGATTTCTACAATTCGGTTATGGCTATCCAGATTATTACCATTCTTGGATCTGTTTTCAGTTTGAAGGAGAAGAATACGTTTTTGATTCTTGTCTAGCTATTTTATGCAAAAAGGAAGATTATTATAAAACCTTTTTAGTGGAAGCAAAAGGGAGCGTTTCTGCTCACGATGTTAAGAAAGAATTGTTGAAGCAAATGCATATGCCCCATCAAGAAAAAAGTGTTATGTTTGCGAAAGAAGATTTATGGCAAAGATATTTTGGTGATCATCATGTTAAAGAAGGGGAAATAGTAATGAATGGACCAGAAGATGTCAATACTCCTTTTTATCGAAATAATGTTGGTTATAAGGCAGAAATGGAAGAGGGGAAGATTAAAAAATTAGTGGCTCATTATTATGATCGTGATTAATTCTGTGATTCTTAACTTCTTTTTCATTTTAAAATTATAAAAAGGAAATTCAATAGATTTCCTTGAATTTTATTCTTACTGTATACTAGTTTGGATAGGAACTATTTTTCTAGTCCTTTTCATTATAATGCTTTGGGGGAAGATTCTATATCTTCTTTTTTACTATAATTTTGAGTAAATTCGTATATTTTTCTTTCAGCACTGTCCATTTTATCATGTAATGCCTTTATTTTTTCCTCACTATTGATATCAGAAAAAGATAAGTACATAGATTTTACTAGTATATCAAAGTTTTCTATTAGCATTTTTGCGTTTTCTTCTCCCAAGTATTGAATCCAATTTTCATTATCATGAAATTGGGAAAATTTAATGACTTTTGCAATGTCTTCATAATCTAATAAATATTCGGCAAGTATTCCAGCTCTTTGATAACCATAAATTTCCTGTTTCTTGCCTGTCATAATTTCCATGATTCGGATTGTATCAACTTCATTGATAGCTTCTTCTATTCCAACATGATCATCCATTTCCTCTTGAACTCCTTTTTCAGGAGTGTATGTATATACCGTTTTCATTAATCCAGTAGAGTCTATAATCTTACCGTCTACAACTTTTAATTTTCCATATCCTTTTATCAAATGGCATATTTCATGGATTAACGTATTCACATGTTCTTCCTTTTGAAAATCAAAGGGGATATATTGATGGAGATAAACTCTTATTAGGTAAAGGATAGGTTTAGCCATAACTTGATTTTCTTTTACAAATATTTCATTTTGATAAAAAGCTCCCCCTAAAAAAGGTATCTTCCAATCTTTATTCACACCAAAATAGTCATTTAGATATTCTTTGGGTTTTTCATTTTGTTCTTGAAAATGAATTTCACAATGAAGTAAGGCTTCTAAAATCATATTTTCATATTCTTTTCCATAGTAAGTTATCATAGCTGGAATTAAATGGGATAGTAGGTTCATTAACTCTTCTCCATAATGAAATTTTTGCTTTAATTTTTCTAAATATTCTTCCACAATCGTTCCTCGCTTTCTTATATGAACAATTTATTTTTCTATCAGTATACGGTTTCTTTGTGAACTAGTAAGAAATTTAGCAATCTTTAATAATATTATAAAATGAAAAAAGTGGAATTGAAAAGGGAAATTTCACTTTTTTGAAAAAGAAATACAATCCTATGATAGAATAAAATTGGAGGTGTTTTATCAATGAATTATTTAGGCAGTAAAGAGATAGAAACAGAGAGGTTATTTCTAAAAACTCCAACAATGAAAGAACAAAAAAGACTATGGGAAATTTTAATGATGCCAGAAGTAAATAGATATTTTTTAACAGTTCCTTCAAAATTTAGAGAAAAATTATCAGATTGGAATCAGCAAGAGGAGTATTATAAAAGAGATGTAGAACATGCAGGGGATTCTGATATATTTAGATGGAGTATTTTTTTGAAAGATACAGGAGAATGTATTGGAAGAATTTCCTGTCATGAAGCTCATGATGAAGATCCAGAGGTTATGGATCCTAGTATCAGAGGGGTAGGATGGTTAATAGATCCTGCTTTTCAGGGAAAAGGTTATGCAACAGAAGCTGCAATTGCTATGATGGATTATATGTTTCAAGAAGTAGGTATCAATGAAATTAGAACTGGTGCAGCTATTGTCAATCCTGCTTCTTGGAAAATCATGGAAAGATTAGGCTTTACCAGACAAAATAAAACCAAAATGATTCAATATACTTTTTTAGAGGAACCAGTAGAAGATTATTCTTATACTATCACGAAAGAACAGTGGTTATCTTTAAATAAACAAAAAGGTAAAAAATAGTTTTGATTATGCGAAAACAATCCCCAAGATATCCTAGAGGATTGTTTTATTTTGTTAGCTAAAATTATATAAAATATTCATCATCATTAAAGTTTATATTATATTTTTCTTTTGCCATAAGAATAGCATCATCAATCAATTGATTACCTGCTAAATCAGGATATTTTAAATAATTTTTTACATTTTTTTTATTTGCCATAAATCTTTTGTATACTTTTCCATTGTCTTTATCCGGTTGAATATTGCCAACTTTTTTAATCTTTGCAATCATTCTAACCTGTGCATATTTTTCGTTGCTATTTTCTTCAACTAATAAATATCCCAAGTAATAAATATCTTTCAGTTCTATATTTAATTCTTCCCTATACTCTCGTTTTAAAGTTTCTTTTAAATTAGAATCAAAAACTTCTGGTTTACCACCTGTTAGTTTATATTTATTATCTTCAACTCTTAAAAGGATATTACCGGCATCTGAAAAAACAACACCATAAACTTGCTTAATTTCTAGGTTTTTAGGTACTTCTTTTTTTATCCAAGTATATTTTGCCATTCGACTCATCTCATTTCTACTTCATTTATTATAAATATATACTTATTTTCTTTCATTATCAATAGGATTTGACCATGATGCATGTTACTATTAAAAGGTTGAATGAAAAGTTATGTTGGGAAGTTTTCAGTTTTTATACAATATTTTTCTATTTTTTAGATTTGACATATTCGTATAAATATGATAATGTTTTAAGCGACAAGCAAAAGACTATAATAGAGACAGTAATGTTATTATATGAAGATTTCTAGTGAGCAGGAGATAGTGGAAAACCTGTATTAGTAGTTATAACATGAATATCACTCTATTGTCGTGATTCTGAAATTTTAGTAAGAATCATCGGAATCTTCCCGTTACAGAAGACGCAATTGTTGGATTGTTGTAAATAGTGGTATAAGAAAGTCAGGGCTTTTTCTATTTATGATAGAAAAAGCTCTTTTATTTTATTATAGATATTGCTTGATAAGAAAGGGATGAAAAGATATGGCAAATTTAAAAAATTATGATTTTGTCAAAAATGAAGAAGAGGTATTGAAATATTGGAATGAACATCAATGTTTCGAAAAACTGAGAGAAAAGAATAGAAATGGAAAGAAATATCGTTTCATCGATGGCCCTATCACAGCAAATAATAAAATGGGTGTTCATCATGCATTTGGTAGAAGTCTTAAAGACTGTTTTCTAAGATATAAAGCTATGAATGGGTATACATCTCATTATCGTAATGGATTCGATGGGCAAGGATTATGGGTTGAAGTCGAAGTTGAAAAAGATCTAGGATTTAAAAATAAAAAGGATATTGAGAATTTTGGCCTTGAAAATTTCACCAATGCTTGTGTTAATCGTGTAAAAAAATATTCAGGCATTATAACAGAACAATCGAGACGATTAGGTCAATGGATGGATTGGGACAATTCTTACTATACGTTATCTGATAACAATATCACTAGTATATGGTATTTCTTAAAAAAATGTCATGAAAGGGGAATGATAAAAGAAACGTATAAACCTATGCCATGGTGTGTTAGGTGTGGAACCTCATTATCAGAACATGAAATGACTGGAAGTTATCATGATGTTACTTGTAAAGCTGTATTCTTTAAATTACCAGTTGTTGGTAAAGATTATAAAGCTTTAGTATGGACAACAACCCCTTGGACTTTATGTGCTAATGTGGCTTTGGCAGTGAATCCTGAGT
This sequence comes from uncultured Bacilli bacterium, assembly GCA_947598285.1. Taxonomy (GTDB): domain Bacteria; phylum Bacillota_I; class Bacilli_A; order RF39; family UBA660; genus Ventrenecus. The sequence continues at coordinate 9,887 of CANQFE010000024.1, read as the reverse complement.
TTGAGTATGTAATAGCTACTTTTGATGGAGAAAAACTATTATTATGCAAAGATGTATTTGATAAAAAATTTAAAGAAAAAGCAAAAATATTAGAAACCTTGAAGGGAAAGGAATTAGAGGGATTACAATATGAAACTTGTTTTGAAGAATTAGAAGCTCAAAAGGGTGTTAAACATAGAATTGTTTTATGGGATATGGTGGATAATTCTGAAGGATCTGGTATAGTTCATATAGCTCCAGGTTGTGGTGCTGAAGATTTTGAACTTGGCGAATCTTTAGGACTTGATAAGATAGTACCAATAGATGAATCTGGTTATATAGTTGATGGATTTGGCTTTTTATCTGGAATGCATGCAAAAGAAGTAGAAACTATCGTATTTGAAGAATTGTGTAAACGTGGAAAATTACTGTTTACTCATGACTACAAACATTCCTATCCATATTGTTGGAGATGTAAACAAGATATCCTGTTTAGACTTGTTAAAGAATGGGCAATCGATGTGGATCCGGTAAGAGAACAATTAATCGAAAATGCTAAAAAAGTAAAGTATACTCCAGAATACCAAGAAAAGAGAATGTTAGATTGGCTAACTAATATGGGTTCTTGGAATATATCTAGAAGAAGATTCTATGGGTTACCTCTTCCATTTTATAAATGTGAATGTGGACACTTAACTGTTATTGGTTCTAAAGAAGAATTAAGAGAATTAGCAGTTAATCCTACTATTGTAGATAATCTGCAAGAATTACATAGACCATTCATAGATGAAGTAAAAATAAAATGTCCTCATTGTGGTCGAGAAGTTGCGAGAATCCCACAAGTTGGAGACGTCTGGTTAGATGCTGGAATCGTTCCATATTCTACTTTAAAATATTTTGAAAATAAAGAATATTGGAAAGAATACTTTCCAGCAGAATTCGTTGTTGAAGCTACAGAACAAATTAGATTATGGTTCTATTCCATGTTGTTTATGTCAACCGTACTAGAGAATAAAATACCATATGAACAACTAGGAACGTATGGTATGGTAGTTAAAGAAGATGGTTCTAAATTTAGTAAATCAAATAAAAATGATTTAACATTCGATGATGTTGTGAGTATACATGGTGCAGATGCAATAAGATATAATTATCTTGGAACCAATCGGGTGAATGATATAAGATTTGGATTTAAAATGTTGGAAGAAGCAAAAAGAAAATTGATGAACTTCTTTAACATAGCCTCTTTCTTTGATTTATACTATAATATAGATAAACCAGATTTAACTAAAAAATATAATGTATATAGTGTTAGTGATAAGTGGCTAAATAATAGAACTAATAAATTTGTTAAGGAAGCAACAGAGTTCTATGAAAATTATGAACCTAATAATGTTTGCAAGCTATTTGATGAATATGTAGATGAGGTATCTAATTGGTATATCAAAATTAATAGGAAAATATTTTGGAAAAGCAATATGAATGATGAAAAAAATTCTGCTTATCAGTCTTTATATAGAGCTCTCAAAACAATGCTTCAGGTAATGGCACCAATCATTCCTTATATGACAGATTATGTATGGATGAATTTAGTAACAAAAGTTGAACCAAATGAAGTGGAATCAGTACATTTATCAGATTTTCCAAAAGCTCCTTCTTATGATCAAAAAATATTAGATGAAACGGATAAAGTGAGAAATATAGTAACAATGGCTTTGAGAATAAAAAATGAAAATAATTTAAAATTAACTCAACCACTAAGCAAACTATATTTATGTGGCTTTAAACATTTATCTTTACAGGAATATGATAAAATCTTAAGAGAGGAACTTAATGTTAAAGATATCGAATATTTAGATAATAAAGATTCATTGTGTACCCCGTATCTAACTCTAGATTTTAAAGTTGCCGGTATGACATATAAAGAAAAAGTAAATGATATTAAAGAATTATTATTCCATCTTAAGGATGAGGAAATGAGAGAGCTTTATAATAAATATAGCAATCATGAAAAAATGGTATTAAAGGATATAGAATTGGTACATGATACCTTAAAAGTTGAATACAAGTACAAAGATGGAATAAAGGTTGCTTTTGAAAATGATAAATTTGTAGCACTTGATATAACGATAGATGATAAGTTATACGAAGAATTTATGTATAGAAAGTTATTAAGACAATGCCAGGTTGCTAGAAAAGAAGCAAACTATGATGTTACTGATAGAATAGAATTATCAGTTATATCTGAAGATGAAAAAGTAAAAACTATGTTAGAAAAATATAGAGATAAAATTGCAAAAGAAACGTTATCTACTGTATCATTTGAAGAAATGAAGAATTTTGAATTTAAGAAAGAGGTAGATTTGTTAGAATATAAGGTATTATTACAATTAAAAAAATAAAGAGGTAATGTTGTATGATTATTAATAGTTTTGATAATAAGTCGGAGTCAAAAATAAATCCAAAATATGGTGAAGATAGATGGAAATGTGATGTTTGCATAATAACATTTTCATATGTTATTGAACAATATGTTTTGTCTAAATTTAATCCTCAAAAAATAGGGGAGATAAGTGTAGTTACAGCACCTATACCAGTTTATAAATTTGAATATAAATCTAAAACAATAGTATTTTATAAAACCTATATGGGTGCTTCAGCTGCTGTTGGATGTTTGGAAGATGTAATGCAACTAATAGATGTGAAGAAAATAGTGGTATTTGGGGGTTCTGGATGTTTAGACAAAGAAATAGCTCGTGGGAAAGTCATTGTACCAACTTTTGCTTATAGAGATGAGGGAACTTCTTATCACTATGCAATGCCAAAAGATTACATTAAGATTAAGAATTCCGATGCTGTAGCAAACTTTATGCTAAACCACAATATTCCTTATATTGAAGGAAAAACTTGGACAACAGATTCTTTTTATAGAGAAACGATAAATAATATGAATGCTAGAAAAGCGGAAGGATGCATATCAGTTGAAATGGAATGTTCGGCATTTCAAGCGGTATGTGATTTTAGAAACTTAGATTTGTTCTTTTTCTTAACAAGTGGAGACCTTTTAGATGCTCCAGAATGGGATACAAGAAGAGTAGAAAATGATTTATCGGGTACCCAACATGATTCATTCCATTTTGATATAGCTTTAGAACTTGCTTGTGAAATTTAACAGTTAAATGGGAATATGATAGAACCCAATTGCTTTTGAGGGGGGAGATATTATCTGTTAAATGCTCAAACAGTAACGACAACTTATACAACGATATTAAAATCAATTTTGTTATCTTGATTGTTTTAGTATTGCTCATCAGTAAAAATATGCACGTCTATTACAATACGTAATAGACTTTTTGTTTTGAAAATTTGTGATATAATGAAGATATGATGAAGATAGAAATATACCAATAAATTTGTACTTATTAATGATGCTAAGAAGTTGGTAATTTGTTCAAAGAATGATTTGGTTATTAAAAAGAATATTCATCTTTGAAAATACAATAATTTAGGTTAGGATATGGAGGTATGGTAGTATGAAAACACCATTAAGATTTCAAGTTACTGAATTTGATTGTGGAACAATCTCTTTATTAAATGCATTTAGTTATTTATTTGATCGGGAAGATATCCCAGTAGAATTAGTAAAAGCCATTCATAAATATACATTGGATTGTTATGATGAAAGTGGACATTTAGGTGGTGGTGGTACAAGTTGGGAGGCAATCAATAAGTTAACGCATTGGATTACGAAGTATGCTAATGAAAATAACTTTAATATATTATGTGAAAGATTAGAAAAAGAAGAAGTTACTTATGAAAAAATGAAAAAATGTTTAGATACAAATGGGTGCATTTTTATAAGGTGTTGGCAAGAAAACGAGCATTATGTAATTATTACAAAATTTGATAAACATTATGCTTACATTTTTGACCCTTATTATCTAGATAAATTAGAATATGATGAAGATAAAGATGTAAAAATCATTTTAAATAAACCGTTTACCCATAATCGAAGAATAACGTTTAAAAGATTATTTTCGGAATCTACAAAAGACTTTTCCCTAGGCAAAATAGAAAATCGAGAATGCGTATTGATTAATAGAATTTAGTAAGTTGATACGATATGGTATTATTTCGATAAATTTTGTTAACTATTTTTCTTTGACAAAATAAGGATATCATTTACAGGTTATCTACAAAAGATAAAAAAGGAGAGAAATTTATAATGAATGATAGAAATGAAATATTAAATAAATTCTATAATGAAATATGTGATGAAGATACAAGATTAGATTCGAAACATGCACAATTAGAATTTCTGACAACAGATAGATATGTTCAAAAATATTTAAAGCCAGGATGTAGAATACTTGAAGTTGGAGCAGGTACGGGCAAATATTCTTTATACTATGCAAAGCAGGGATATAAAGTTAATGCTATTGAATATGTACAATCTAATTTAGATGTCTTAAAAAGTAAAATTACTAATGAAATGGATATAGTTGCAGAACAAGGGGATGCCGTTGACTTATCAAGATTTGCTGATAATATGTTTGATCTTGTATTAGTTTTAGGTCCTTTATATCATTTGTATGCGGAAGAAGATATTCATAAGTGCATAAGGGAAGCTAAACGGGTATGTAAAAAGGATGGTATCATGATGTTTGCCTATTTACCTAATGATTCTGTCATGATAAGTTGGGCATTATTAAAAGGAAATTTAAAGACTGGATACGATAATAAGCAATTTGATGAAAATTTTGAGTTTTGTTCTGAACCAAGCGAAGTCTTTAGAACCTTCTATATTGATGAAGTGGAAAAAATGATGGATGCAAATGGTATCAAAAAGATTACAAATGTTTCAACATCAGGAGTTTCCCAACATTTTAAAAATATTGTTGATAATTTATCAGAGGAAGAATTTGAAATTTGGAAAAATTATCATTTTAGTTCTTGTGAAAGAAAAGAAGTTCAAGGATACAGTACCCATCTGCTATATATTGGTAGGAAAATGTAGATATTTTGAAATGATAGATCTCATAAATTTTTAGATTTAATATAATTTGCTTTTGGCTTTATTTTTTCAATTCGTTTAAGATTACAAAGCTTTCTTCCAAACTTAGATGTGTTTTAGCAAATTTCCTAATAAGCCTATATAAATACTCTATCTTAAAATTGATAATACTAACTTTTCTTTTTGTTTTCTTTACCTTCTTTATTATATTACCTTGAATGATGATATAATTCATATGAGAGGATGGTGTCATATCATGGAATTAAAAAAAATGAAATTTATCGATTTATTTGCTGGGATAGGTGGATTTAGATATGCACTTGAGTCCTTTGGATGTAAATGTGTTTTTTCATCTGAATGGGATAAATATTGCCAAGAAAGTTATCATTTAAATTTTGGAGAAATTCCATGTGGAGATATAACCAAAATAGATGAAAAAGATATTCCAAGTTTTGATATACTTTGTGCTGGTTTTCCATGTCAACCATTTAGTATTTCTGGAAAGCAGAAAGGATTTGAAGATACAAGAGGGACATTATTTTTTGATATAGTACGAATTGTTAGTTATCATAAACCTAAAATTATTTTTCTAGAAAATGTTAAAAATTTAAAAGCACATAATGGTGGAGCAACTTTTGAAGTTATTTCCAATACCCTTGATAGTTTAAATTATAATATATATGATAAAGTACTCAATGCAAAAGATTTTAATTTACCACAAAATAGAGAAAGAATTACTATTATTTGTATAAGAAAAGATATTGATAATGGTAAATTCAAATTTCCAGAATCTTCTAAAAACTTTGTAACTATTAGTGATATAAAAGAGGATGATTCGATTACCAATAAATATATCCTTAATAGGAAAGACATTCATATAGATGAAAAGAAATTAAAGGAAGCAATAAAAAATGGTAGAGTTCAAAAGCCACTGCAAATTGGTGTTATAGGACAAGGTGGTCAGGGAAACAGAATTTACCATGAAAATGGTATAGGAATAACTCTAGCAGCTTCAAGTGGTGGTGCTGCTTCAAAAACGGGAGCTTACTATATTAATGGTAAGGTAAGAAAATTAAGTCCTAGAGAAGCCGCAAGATTACAAGGATTTCCTGAAGAGTTTCAGATAATAGAAAATGACAATCAATCCTTAAAACAATTTGGTAATAGTGTTCCAATTAACTTATTAAAAGAAGTTTTTAAAGGATTAAAAGATATTTAGGAGGTTTAGAATGAAAAAATGGGAAGATTTTGAAAATGAAGTGACAGAATATCTTCAACTAATGTTGAAGGATTATAATGTCTTAGTAGAACAACATGGAAATGCTGACAGTACAATTCCAGACATAGAAATAACAATTCCTTCAAATAATAAAAATTTTTATGTAGAAATTAAAATGCCTGCATCTCAAACATCTCAATTTGTTGTTGAAATAAAAAATGGTAAATTTGTTTATGGTAGTAAAAATAAATTTGAAACAAATCAATATTCTAATGAAATTATAGATATACTAAATGATAATTATAATTTATACAGTAAAGTTGCACAAACAGGGATGGTTGTGCCTGTTCCTGAAACAATAGCATTTAACTGGATTGCCTCAAACATGAAAAATAAAAAAGTTGAATTTATAATCACAGAAGATAAATATAAAAATAAAAAAGTTTTTTTACCAAATCAAATTCATGAAATTTTTAATATTCAAACTATTTTTAGGAGAAAGAAAAGTGGCAGTCAAGATCTGCCTAAAAAAGATTATGAAGATTTTAAAAAATGCTTAGATTTAAAATTTTCTAAATATAAATATGTACTAAAGACTAGTGGTAAAAAAATGTATTTAGATTTGCCTTTAAATTTAAGTAGGAGTGAATGTTATCTTGATAGCAACGTATTACCAGATGGAAAGCAATATTTTTTATCTAATAAGGGAAACGGAAAGTATGAGGCAAGACTAACATCAGCAACTAATCATTCCAATATCATATTTGAACTATCTTTGAAAGATAATGTTGATTTTGATATGTTTACTATTCAATGTTTAATTGACTATATAAATAATAATATGTAAAAAGTGGCTACAATTTGTAGTCACTTTCTGATTAACTTTTTTCGTTCTTGGGGAGAGTGGTAAAGTTATTTCAAACTTTTTCTTATCATGAAAAGTAATGATTCTATCTCAATTCTTAGCATCAGTTAATGATAAATTTTGGTAAAATAGTTTCCTATTGAAATTTGTATATTATTAAAAATTGTAGTAAAATCTAATCAAATTCAAAAAATTATTTATGGACGTTATTAAATTAAAGGAGGTGTAAAGATGAAATTATTATTAAATGGTGGTGGAAGTACTAAACAACTAAGATTGACTATGAACAAATTAAATCGAATAATGGATCACAACAAACCTATTTTATATGTTCCATTAGCAATGGATGAATTGGAACATCCTTATGATAGTTGTTATGAATGGTTTCAAAAGCAAGTAGAGAACATTGATGTTCCAGGGACAGATATGCCAAGAAGTTTTGAGGAATTTGCATCCCTAGATTTGGGTAATTATTCAGCTATATTTATTGGCGGTGGCAATACTTATAAGTTATTAAAAGGTATTAAAGATAATGGTATTTTTAGTAAAATATTAGAATATCTAGATAATAATGGAATTGTTGTAGGTTGTAGTGCTGGTGCAATTATTTTTGGCAATGATATTAATAGTTGCTTAATAATGGATAAAAATGATGTAAATCTATTAGATACAAATGGTTTTAATGTTTTAAATGGTAAATCGATATTTGCACATTACACTAATTCTAAAACGGAAGAAATTCACCAAAAATATACTGATTTTTTAACGGAATATTCAACAACACACGAAGAAGTAATTGCATTACCTGAAGAAGATACAATATATGTTAATGGTGGTGATGTGGAGATTATTGGTTATAGACCATACTATGAATTTAAAAAAGGAGAAATTAATATGATAGAAATGATTCATTTAGTTCCTTATACTGATGATGATTATGAATTTGTATATGAAGTTAAGAAAAATGCGTATAAAAAATACGTTGAAGAATGTTGGGGTTCTTGGGTTGAAGAAGATCAAAGAGCGTATTTTGAAAAATTTATAGAAGCAAATAAAAAAAATGCCTATATTATAATGAGTGGAAATACTAAAATAGGATTTTATAATGGGGAAGTATTAGAAAGTGGAAATTATGAAGTAGGAAATATTTGCATCATACCAGAATATCAGGGAAAAGGTATTGGAACTAAACTACTAAAAGATAAATTAGAAGAAAACAAAGATAAGGATATTGAAATTCAGTATTTTAAACAAAATCCTGTTGGAGCCCTTTATGAAAGATTGGGCTTTGTTAAAAGTGGAGAAACACAATTTCATTATCAAATGATAAAATCAAGACAAGATATAAAAAGAATATAAAGAAGATTTTTGAACAATCTTTGAGTGTATAGGAAATTCTGGGTAAATATAATTTAGGAAGTAAGAATGAACTTACTTCCTTTTTGTTGTTGAAATAATAATTTTCAAAAAGTTAAATGATACCATCAATAATGGATGATTCTTTTGCTATTTTAGACTGTTTTTATCTTCTTTTGGCCACTAGTTATAGTCTTTTTTTCAAACCTATAATAATCATAATCTTCTACTGGTTCATAGGAAGTATCTGGTGGTTGTTCGTATTTGTTTGGATTAATATATCTAATTGGAATATCAAATTCAGCTGCTACATCAATTTCAAATTGAGTTGGTGTATCTTGGGTTATTAAAATATAACTAGGTTTCATCACTTCGCCAGCTGTTCCCATATTTATTGTTAATTCATTATAATATTGAGTAGATGCAATAAACTTGTCTATAGAAAGATAACTGCTTTTTTTAACTTTCCTATGTCGTCTAAATCTTTCTTCATTTCCATCAGTTTTCCCATCACTTAGTGTGGCAGATGTTATGGTTCTTCCATTTAAATCTTCATAACCAAATGTTATTCTGTTCTTTCCACCAAACAATGATTTTAATTTGGTTTGATCTATTAAAGAGCAACTTCTTCTATTATGTTTAATTTCACTATTTTTATCAGAATAATAGACTTCTTTAAAGGACATTGCCTCCTTAGAACATGGAATAGTACTAACAAGCATAGTTACCTGCTTTTGGATGTCTGTTTGGTTTTCTATATTATAAAATTTTACTTCTTTACCTGATGACGATAATAAAATTTTAGGTGTTATGTTTGATGTTATATTTTTACTTATATTTTGTGAAACTAAATCCTTAAATCTTTTTTGACACATCAAATAGCATTTTGATAATATTTCGTTGTTTAATATGCAATTATTTAGCAATTGTATATTGGTATTTGAATATTCCGTATCATTCTTTAAAAAAGAATATATATTATTCAAATCATCATATAAATTCCCTATATATTCCTCTCTGAAAAAGTCATCATCATTTGCCAAATCAAGGATTGTTTTAAGATCTAAACATACATTTTTTGGAATATCATGAAAATATAAATCACAATAAGCATTTTTTACATCCTCTATATCATAATCTTGATAATTTGTTATAATATTTTTTAATTCATTTTCTCTTTTAAGTTTTAAATCATCTGATAAATGTAAATTTTCTAACATTTCATAAAAAAACGGAGCATTAATTCTTTGAACGGCAATATTTGCAAACCTTTCGCTATTTAATAAAGTAGTTAATAAAGTGTCTTTTTTATTTTCATACAAATCTTTGATTAAATATAAAATCTCATTATCATTTGCAATACCAATCATATTATTGATAAATTGACTATCTAAGTTTTGTCAACACTAAATTTATATTAATATTATACCACGACTAAAAACACGAAAATATGC
>CANQFE010000023.1 GCA_947598285.1 uncultured Bacilli bacterium | reverse complement strand
GCCTCAGATTGCTTTCAAATGAGTTTTGATGGAGAAAACGCCATTCAATTACAAAATGCTTATCCAATTCCGAAAAAAGATTTAGAAACAGACTTTTTTCCAACAGCAGTACCATATCATTTTACAATCACTAATATTTGTAGTAATGTAGCTCATGCATCAATTAATATAGAAACATTACCAGTTGATAAAAAAATAAATGATGACTATATCGATGTTATTTTATATAAAGGAGAAGATGATATCAATAATAAACCAGAAATATTATCAAATAATTCTTATAAATTAACATCAAATCAAAAAAATCCAAGTAAAGTGATACCAGAAGCAGAAAGTGCCTATCATTTAACAGATTTTAGTTTAAATGGCAAAGAAAAGAAAGAATTTAATTTACTATTATTTTTAGATGAAGATACGCCACCAATGCAAGTATCCAATTGGAAAGGAAAAATAACAATAAATTCATTCTATGAATATCAATATAGTGAAGAAATATTAAATGGAGCCATACCAGATTTAAGTGATGGCAAATTAGTACCAGTAGTTATCTATACCAATGAAACACCAAGTGATGTAGAGTATAGTAATGAAGAAAACAAAGTAGGAGGAAGAGTAGAAAAAGCAGATATCACAGATACAAGGGATCCATGGTATAGTTACAAAGATAAGAAATGGGCGAATGCCGTGATATTAAGAGATGGGAAAGAAGATACGTATCAACCAGGAGATGAAATACCAGAAAGTGAAATAGAAAGTTACTTTGTGTGGATACCAAGATATAAATATAGATTAAAAAATAATGAAGATGATTTAAATGCAATAACAGAAATAGGTAGTGTAGAAAGTGTAACAGAATTTTATGATAATTCAACTGTTGGCGGAAACAAAGCAACAAATAATGCCTTTGAGATCGAATTTGAAAATAATACAATAAAACCAAGTGAAGGAAAAAATAGTGGCGATTGGCAAACACCTCCAGCCTTTGTAGCATTTAACAGTAATGGCTTTTGGGTTGGAAAGTTTGAAACTGGGTATCAAGGAGCAAATAATAAAACATCAGCTCAAGTAAATCAAGAAGAGTCGTCGAAAGTCATCATCAAACCAAATGTGTATAGTTGGCGAAATATCAATGTATCGAATGCCTTCTATACTAGTTATAATTATCAAAGAGAATTAGAAAGTCATATGATGAAGAATACCGAATGGGGAGCAGTAGCTTATTTAACTCAAAGTAAATACGGTAGATGTGATGGTAATAATGGACCATGTGAAGAAGTAAGAATTAATAACAATAGTGATTATGTCACAGGATACAGCGCCAAAGATGAACCAATGATAGGATATCCAACATATAATAATAAAGATTCAACAACATTAAATCAAGATGGAGATAACGGGTATCAATATTATAATTCTTCTAGTGTACAATCAAGTACAACCGGAAATTATTATGGTGTGTATGATATGAGTGGTGGAGCCTGGGAATATATGATGGGTGTATTGGAAGATGCAGTTGGAAACCCAGCAAGTGGAAGAAGCAATACATATAACTCTGGCTTTATCGGCAAATTCACATGTCCTACTTGTGATGCAAGTAATCAACCAAATGAATTAGAAGATGGAAAAAATTGGCCAAATTCAAAATATTATGATTTGTATGATTATAATACAAATCTTTATCACTATCAAATAGGAGTCTTAGGAGATGGAACCAAAGAATTTGGTATGTTCTACAATGTTTCTTATGATAGTGGAAAGACATCAAGACCTATTGGAAGCTATAATGCCGACTTAGCAAAATTTGTGTATCATGAGTATCCATGGTTCTTGCGAGGCGGATCTTGTTATGATGGGACGAACGCAGGAGTTTTTGCATTCAGCAATTACTACGGACATGGAGATAGTGGATACAGTTTCCGTATCATCTTAACACCTTAAAAAGTCATCAAAATACTGATGACTTTTTACATATTTAAATTTCTCTCATTTTGTCTTGATTTTGAAAAGGATTTTTTGGGTCAATTTTATCTACAAATAAGATTCCATTTAAATGATCAATTTCATGTTGGAAAGCGACTGATAATTCTTCTCGAACTCTCATTTCATAAGGTTTTCCATCTCTATCTTGAGCTTTTATGGTCATTCTTGCATATCTTGGTACAATTCCCGTTACATCACGATTAACAGATAAACATCCTTCGCCTTCGCCAACATAAATTTCTTCTTCGCTATGAGAAAGAATTACGGGATTAATCACAACATAATTACGAAACTCTTGAGGTTCTGTTTCTTCGACAATAACAAAAATTCTTTTTAAAACGCCTAATTGACAAGCCGATAACCCCCAACCAGCTCGTAAATCATATTTTTTTTGAGTTTCTTCGATTTGACTCATTTTTAAATAAAGAAGCATATCATCAATCATTTTTTGATCTTCTTTAGAAAGTGGAAAAATAACATCTTTACTTTTTTTATGTAAGCGCTTATCATGTTCTTCTAAAATAACAATTTTTGGTAATTCCATATTCATAGTTTCACCCCTAAAAACAGTAATATTGTACCATAAATTTGAGAAAAATCAATGCTCTTTCCCCTGAAAAAAAGAATAGGGATTTTTCTTTCCTATTCCTTTTCTAATTATTGTTATTATTGCCGCCGAAGTTCCATCCAGCCCCTATGATGATGACTAATAAGATGAATAAAACAATCCAGATTGCAGCACCAGCACCATAACCAGAAGTATATCCGGCATATCCTGTATTTCCACCACAGCAAGGTTGGTATCCGCCGTATCCCCCACCATAGTAGCCATTATTTCCATAGTAATACATAAATTATACCTCCTAATCTTTCTACTATAGTTTATTAATAATCTTTTATTTTGACATAAAAAAAGAAAAAGTGTTTGGAAAAAAATTCCCTAGTTTCTTATTTTATGATATGATGATAATAGGTGATAAGATGAAACATATAATAAAGAAAATAGATAAACCCATTCTTATCTTTGTAATTTTATATACAATCTTAGGTTTAGTAATGATTTTAAGTGCTTCATCAGTATCCGCAGTATTAAGATATAACGTTTCAACTTATTATTTTTTTATTCGGCAATTATTGTTTGTCGGAGCATCTTTTTTCATCGGTTTCTTTTTTGTCCTTAAAATTCCAATGAAAAAATATAAATATCTAGCCCCCTTTTTCTTGCTAGGAGTATTTATTTTACTTGGCCTTGTTTTTAGTTTAGGAATTGTCGCTGGAGGAGCTCAAAGTTGGCTTGACTTAGGTTTTTTTAATTTACAACCAACCGAATTTGCTAAGACCGCTTTAATATTATTTATGGCTGTTTTTTATGAACAAAGTATTAAAAAAAGAAAAAATTTCATGTATAATTTGATTCCAATTATTTTTGCGATTATGATTTTCTTTTTTGTCGCGATGCAACCAGATTTTGGTGGAGCAGTCATTATTGCAGGAATTGTCTTTTTTACTTTTTTAAAGGTTCCTTTTGAAGAAAAAGATAAAGTTAATTTAATTAAATATTTTGGCTTTGCCTGCATTATTGGTGTCATTGTTTTACTTTATAGTGGTTCTGATATTTTTAATAGCGCTCAGTTATCTCGTTTAAAATTTCAAACGCCTTGTGCTAGATATATGGAAGATACAGGTTACCAAGTATGTAATGGTTTTATAGCATATCATAATGGTGGTTTATTTGGTGTAGGACTTGGAAACTCATCTCAAAAATACTTGTATTTACCAGAAGCTCATACTGATTTTATTTTTCCTATTTTAGTAGAAGAACTAGGATTACTTTTTGGAATTGTAGTATTACTAGGATATTTTTACTTTTTATATCGTATTTTAAAATTAGCGAAACATGCCACATCCATTCAAAATTGCCTTGTTTGTTATGGTACATTTATTTATATACTTCTTCATTTACTCATTAATTTTATGGGAACATTAGCCTTAATTCCTTTAACTGGGGTTCCGGTTCCGTTCTTAAGTTATGGCGGTTCATTTAATATGAACATTATATTGATGTGTTTTGTTCTTTTAAGAATTTCTTATGAAAACCAAATTGCCAAAGAAAAAAGAGAAATCAAATCATTAACAGAATAAAAATTGACAGTAAAAAAATGTAAATAAGAAAAAGAAAAAATTGAAAAAATGTCTAAAAATGTCAAAATTAGTTCAAAAAAAGAAAAGTTTTCTCCAAAAAAAAGGAAATCGCCGGGTGTATCCGGAATATATAGGTAGAGGATGATAAAAATTCTCTTAGAAAGGAGGAAGCAAATGGAACAAATCTTGACATTTTTAAGTCAAAAGAAAATTTTATGGGTATTAACATTCTTCATTTTTCTTTCTTGTGTTTTTGGAACCCTTTATGTCACTGAAGTAACTGCTGAAGAATCATTTTCCTGTCCCAAATTACAAACAATCGAAGAAGAGGAAGAAGCCAAAGAAGAGGGCTTATTCGTAATTGATATTAAAGGAGCCGTTTTAAATCCTGGTGTTTATCGAATTGAAAGCGATAAAGTAGTGAATGATGCGATTACTATGGCTGGAGGCTTACTAAAAGATGCTGATACAAGTAATATTAATTTAAGTAAAAAAGTATCAGATGAAATGGTAATCAATATTTTTACCAAAGAAGAAGTGGATGCTTTAGAACCTTCTAAAGAACCAATATTAGAAGAAGAAACTTCAAATACTGATGGAAAAATTAATGTTAATACAGCAACTTTAGAAGAACTCATTAGTTTACCAGGAATTGGTGAATCAAAAGCCAAACTAATTATTGATTACCGAACAACTTGTGGCAAAATATTGAAAAAAGAAGAAATCAAAAACATCAAAGGAATTGGCAATGCAATCTATGAAAAATTGGAGAAATATATTACAGTCTAAAAAATTTTTCCTAATCCTAACCATAATCTGTTTTTTAGTAACTTTAATGGCATTTTTAAAAAAAGAAACACCAGAGCTTGACAATCAAAAAACGGAAATGATTGGCATAATAGAAGATTATTCTTTTGATGGCGATCTTCTTAAAATGACAATAAAAGGAAAAGAAAAGATAATCGCTTTTTATACAATAAGAAGTGAAGCAGAAAAAGAAGAACTTTTAAAAAAGATACAATACGGTCTTACCATTCGTTGTGAAGGAACTTTAAAACAGCCTACAGAAAATCAAATTCCTAATACGTTTTCGTATCGAACTTATTTAAAAACCAAACAGATTTTTTATATCATGATACTTGATAAAATAGAAATAAAAAGAAAACCCAATTTTTTGTATTCTATCAAAAATTTGGTAGCTAGTCGCATTTTAAAATTTACAGAATCACCTTATTTAAAAGCTTTCTTTTTAGGAGATAGTAAAGATTTAAATCAAGAAGAATTAAGAAAAAATGGAATCTCTCATTTATTTGCAATCTCAGGAATGCATTTAGCTTTTTTCTTAAGTTTGTGGCAAAAGTTTTTTCCCAAAAGAGGGAAAAACCGCCTCATTTTATCATTCATTTTATTCTTTTATCTTTTTCTTGTTAATTTCCCTCCATCTTTTCTTCGGGTCATATTATTTTATCATTTAAAAGAATTATCCTCAATCTGGAAGATTAACTGGAATTTATATCAACTATTTTGGGTTACTTTCTGTTTAATGTTGTTTTTCAATCCATTCTTTTTATTAAATCAAGGGTTTCAGTATTCCTTTTTGTTATCATTTGGCTTATTATTTTTAAAAAAAGAAAACTCTTTTTTTAAAAATTTAATCAAAACTTCATGTTATCTTTTCTTTTTAAGCCTTCCATTAAATGCCATTTATCAATATGAATGCAATTTTTTATCTATTTTTTTAAACATTCTTTTTATCCCTTTATTAAGTATTTTATATCCTCTTGCATTTTTCATTTTCCTTTTTCCAGGAATGTCATTATGCTTAAAAATATTTCATCTTTTTGATGGTTTAAATCACATCGCATCAACAATTTCATTTTTAACTATCATTATTCCTAAAGTTTCTTTTCTTTTTTGGCTAGGATATTATTTTTGCTTTTTCATTTTTTGGAAAACCAAAAAGAAAAAATATATGATTCTTATTTTTCTTCTTTTGTTAGGAATCAAACTAATGCCTTATTTAGATTCAAAAGGATATGTTATTTTTTTAGATGTTGGTCAAGCAGACGCGGCATTATGGATAAGTCCTCATCGAAAAAATACGATTTTAATTGATACTGGTGGTGAAGTATCTTATGAAAAAAAAGAGTGGGCCAAAAGAAAAGAAAAAAATTATCAAGCTCAAAATATTATAACGTATTTGCATTCTTTAGGAATTACCAAAATAGATACATGTATTTTTTCTCACGGAGACGAAGATCATATGGGAAATGCCAAAGAATTACTTTCTCATTTTAAAATCAAAAATATGATCCTAAATAAAGGAAATGTAAATGAATTAGAACAAGCCGTTTTAGAAGAAGGCAAAAAACAAAAAGTAAATATTTTAAATGGGATATCCGAATTAAAAGGAGAGGATTACAAAATAGAATTTTTAAATACAAAAGAATATCAAAACGAAAATGATAATTCTAATGTAATTTACTTGGAGTATTCCTACTTTTCATTTTTATTTATGGGTGATGCCAGTGAAGAAAAGGAACAAGATATTTTAAAAAAATATGATATAAAAAATATTTTTGTTTTAAAAGTAGGACATCATGGCTCCAAAACATCTTCCAGTAAATCTTTTATTGACAAAATAAATCCGCGATATGCCATTATATCAGTAGGGGAAAATAATCGTTATCATCATCCCAATAAAGAAGTGATCGATAATTTATCTCATTCCCAAATTTATCGGACCGATCAAAATGGCACGATTATCGTGGAACTTGAAAAAAAGAAATATCAAATAATCACCACGAAAGAGAAAAACGTGTTACAATAAGAGTGGTGATGAGATGAAACTAGTATTAATCGCGACTGATTCCAAAACTCTTTTAGATAAAAAAATAGCTTCAATTATGAAAGAAAGCACAAATAAAATAATCTATTCTTTTCCAGAAAATACGTTAGTTGATATTTTAGAAGAAGCATCCTATGTTTCTTTCTTTCAAGAAGAAAAATTTTTAATTGTGAAAAATGCTGATTTTTTTGGTAAAGAAAAATTAAGTGAAAAAGATACTAATTTGTTAATGGAATATTTTGAACATCCTTATCCCTATACAACTTTAATTTTTACAACATATGAAAGTGTTGATCATCGAAAAAACATAACGAAAAAATTAGAAGAAAAAGGCGAATTTTATCTTTTACAAGCTCCCAAAAATTATGAATTATTTCAAGAAATTAAAAAAGAAATGAGCCATTATAAAATTGATGATCGAGAAGTTCGTTATATCATTGATGCTTGTTTAGGAAATTATGATATGATTGAGAAAGAAAAAGAAAAATTAAAATTAATTTATCAGTCCAATGACACGATCAAAAAAGAAGAATTAAAGCAAATCATTGTACCTAATGCGAATGAAAATCAATTCAAGTTTGTCGATGCAGTAATAAAAAAAGATGCCTACCAAGTTTTCCATCTTTTAGAAGACTTTGAATCTTTAAAAACTGATCCATATCAATTAATGAATCTTTTAGCAAGAGAATATCGATTGATTTATCTTTTTAAAATTCTTGAGAAAAAAAACATCTCGTCAAAAGAGATGGCTCAAAGCTTAAAATTACAAGATTGGCAACTTGATAAATTAAGAAAAGAAAGTAGCTTCTATCATGAGGATGATTTAAAAGATTATTTAGTAAGTCTTTCCAAGATTGATAGCGAAACTAAAAGTGGCCAAAAAGAAAAAACAATTGCATTGATTAATTTTTTAATTCAAGTGCTTGAATATTCCTAAAAAAACAGTTCATTGTGAACTGCTTTTTTATAAAAAGTCAAAATATTTATCGGCATTTTTAAAATTCATTTTAGCGATTTCTGGTAATTTTTCCTCTCCATATACCGTAACAATTTTGGCAGCTAAACGATCGACATCTTCACCAGCACCTTTTAATAGAGGAAATCCCAAATGATCTCCCAAACTTTTCATTTCTTTTAAAAAGATATAACGACTGATACAACTAGCCGCGGCGACAGAAGCACAGACACTTTCTGCTTTTGTTAAAAACATAATGTCTTTCACTTTTTCCCTAGATTGTGAGATATGTTCAAAATATTTTCTTGGAAACACAAATTGATCAACGACGATTCGATCATAACTAGGATGTTTCTTTTTCATTGCAACTAAAACTTTATTATGCAAAATAGCTTTAATTTTATTCATATTGTAACCCATGCTTTGGTAGCGATTATATTCTTCATTTCTTAAAATAAATGTGACATGAGAAACTTCTTTCATTAAAGTAGGAGCAATCTCAATTATTTTTTTATCAGTAATCGTTTTGGAATCCCTTACACCTAACTGATCTAAATAAGGAACTTGCTCTTTTGGAACATAACAAGCTGTCACAACAATAGGTCCAAAAAAATCTCCTGTTCCAACTTCATCTGAGCCAATCGTTGTAAGACCATACAAAGTTCTTCTCGTATCCTTAATTTTCTCATTACGGTCATAGGCTTCACTCAGATTCACTCTTTTTCCAGTAAGATTTCGTTCCATCTCAGCCCACATTTTAGCATCCATATCAGCACATTTTCCTTGAAACATTGCCTTACCAGATTCATAAAGAGTAATCATCGTATCTGCATCCATGGCTTGGAAAAGAGCATAAGGAGGTGTTTTTTCTTTTCTCTTGTCCTGATAGTAGGCTACCATTTTTTCTTTTAAAAGATCACTAACCTTAAAAACAATCGTCATATACATCACCAAATAAATTGTATCATAAATTCTTTTGCAATTCACTAATTTTTGTAATATAATTTAGAAAAGGAGTATGATAAAGATGATTGATATAATAATTATCCTCTTTCTTCTCATGGGAATGATTGTTGGTTTCAAGCGTGGAGTAATTAAAAGTGCGACAATGTTTTTAGGTGCGATACTAGTAATTATCCTATCTTATAGTTTAAAAAATCCGGTTTCTCATCTTCTTTATTCTGTTTTTCCATTTTTTCATTTTGCCAATGAATTTGAAGGATTAAGTGTTTTAAATTTAGTGATATATGAAGCAATTGCTTTTCTTTTAGTTTATATTGTGTTGATGATTATATTACAAATAATAATTAAGATTACCGGTGGAATTGAAAAAATTTTGAAATTTACGATTCTTTTAGGAATTCCATCCAAATTACTAGGTGGATTATTTGGCCTTTTTGAAACATACCTTTTTGTTTTTGTGGCTTTATTTTTAATGTCTCAAATTCCTGTTTTAAATCCTTATATGAAGCAGTCCACCTTAGCGCCTATGATAACGAACTCAAGCCCTGTATTATCTAATTTTACAAAAGAATATTACCAAGCTTTTGAAGAAATTATTAGCATAAAAGATCAAAATCTAAATGATAAAGAGGAATACAATCGAAAATCCTTAGATATACTATTAAAGTATAAGATTGTAGATGTAAATACCGTAAAAGAGTTACTAGAAAATGGAAAATTAGAAATTCCAGATGCTAATTCGATTTTAGAAAAATATGAGTAGAAAGGAAAATTTATGATAAAATATTTAGAAGAAGAAACAAAATGGGAAAAAGAAATTGATAAAGATTTGATTCTTGTTGATTTTTATGCCGATTGGTGTGGCCCCTGCCAAAGAATGGGTGAAGTTTTAGAAAAGTTAGAGAATACTCCAATTTTAAAAGTAAATACAGATAAATTTCCAAACCTTGCCATGTCATTTGGAGTAATGTCCATTCCCACATTGATTCTTTTTAAAAAAGGACATGAAGTATCCAAAAAAATTGGCATGATGTCCAAAGAAGAATTAACAAGTTGGCTTAATGCGGAACAAGAGAAATAAACACTGAAAAGTGTTTTCTTTTTTTCTATAAATTGCATAAAATTTCTTGTATATTGAAATAAAATTTGTTACAATAACACTGGCTTTGTAAAAGCAAATAAACATGCTTTAGGGATTATCTTTTTCGAGTGCTCTCGGCGTAGAGTGAAAAAGATAAGAAGATCTAGGCAGAAGTAATAACGAAGGAGGATGTTTTTATGGCCGTAGTTTCTAAAAGTGTCTTATTAGAAGCTGGAGTTCATTTTGGACATCAAACAAAAAGATGGAATCCAAAAATGAAACCTTATATTTATGGATCTCGTGATGATATTTATATTGTCGATCTTGAAAAAACTGTAAGTGGAATGGAAGCAGCTTATGAAGAAATGAAAAATATTGCCAGTAATGGTGGTACATTCCTATTTGTAGGAACAAAAAAACAAGCTGGTGAAGTCGTAAAAGAAGAAGCCGAAAGAAGCAAATCTTTTTATGTAACTGAACGTTGGCTTGGTGGAACATTAACAAATTTTCGAACAATTCGGAAACGAGTAAGTCGTCTAGAGGAAATCGAAAATATGGAAAAAAATGGTGTATTTGATGTTTTACCAAAAAAAGAAGTCATTAAATTAAAGAAAGAATATGAAAAATTAAATCGCCTATTATGTGGAATAAGAGAAATGGTCAAATTACCACAAGCTATGATTATTATTGATTCAAAAAAAGAAATCAATGCCATTCGTGAAGCAAGAAAACTAAATATTCCAGTAATTGGCTTAATAGATACCAATTGTGATCCAGATGATGTTGATTTTGTCATCCCTGGAAATGATGATGCTGTTCGTGCAATTAAAGTAGTTATCGGAGCATTAAATAATGCTATTTGTGAAGCCAATGGACTTGAAATTGTTGATTATGTCACTGAAGAAGAAAAGGTAGAAGAAAAAACTTCTCCAAAAGAAGAGGAAAAGAAAAGTAAAGAAACTGTAGAAGAAGAAAAAGGAGAAGAAAAGAAAGAAGAAAAAGAGAAAAAAGCTCCTAAAACGATGAAAAAGGAAGAAAAAAAAGATCTTTCAACAATGACATTAGCTGAATTAAAAACCGAAGCCAAAGAAAAAGGAATCAAAGGATATTCTTCAATGAAAAAAGAAGAATTACTAAATGCCTTAAAATAAGAAAAAGAGAGGAATGAAAAATATGATAACCGCTCAAATGGTAAAAGATTTAAGAGAAAAAACAGGGGCTGGCATGATGGATTGCAAAAAAGCCCTTTCTGAAACAAATGGTGACATGGCAGCTGCTGAAGATTATTTAAGAGAAAAAGGAATTTCCAAAGCAAGTAAAAAAGAATCTCGGATCGCAGCCGAAGGTTTAGCAAATATTTACATTGATAAAAATAAAGCAGTCATTTTAGAAGTAAACTCAGAAACAGACTTCGTAAGTAAAAATGAAGAATTTAAAAATATGATTGATGAAATTGGTCAGGCTTTATTAAAAAGTGAAGTTCATTCTTTAGAAGAGGCTTTAAATGTACCTTGTGAAAATGGTTCAATTAAAGATTTAATTGTCGCTAAAACCGCTAAAATTGGCGAAAAATTATCTCTTCGTCGTTTTGAAATTGTAACTCTTGAAGAAGGCGAATGTTTTGGAGCTTATCTTCATATGGGAGGTAAAATTGCTAGTTTAGTTGTCTTAAAAGGTGCAGATGAACAAATTGCCAAAGATGTTGCAATGCAACAAGCTGCGATGAGACCAACATACGTTTTTGTAAGCGATGTTCCAGATGAAGTTGTAGAAAAAGAAAGAAAAGTTCAAAAAGAACTTGCCATGAATGAAGGAAAACCAGCAGAAATTGCTGAAAAAATGGTAGAAGGAAGAATTCAAAAATTCTTCAAAGAAATTTGTTTAACAGAACAAGCATTTATTAAAGATGGAAATATTTCTGTTTCAACTTATGTAAAAAATAATAATGGTGAAATTAAAAAAGCTATTCGTTATGAAGTAGGCGAAGGAATGGAAAAAAGAAGTGATGATTTCGCCGAAGAAGTCATGAAACAAGTCAAAGGAAATTAACAAACTTTAGACATTTTTTTGACAAAGTGTCTTTTTTTCTGCTTTTTTTCCTGATATAATAAAACTAGGAAGTGGACTTATGAAAGTGAAAAAAAAACCGATGCCTCTTGCTCAAAAAATTTTTTATGTCATTAGTTTCTTTTTCTTATTTTTTGCCTTTGCCTATTTAGGAACCAAAGATTATCAAGCTAGTGAAAAATCATTAAATGATAATGAAAAATTTACTGAAGAATATGGAATTACCAAAGAAAATCTTTATGTATACAAAAATGCGAGTGAAATTTTAGAAATTTTAAACAGTGGCTCCGCTGTTATATTCTTAGGTTTCCCAGAAAATGAATGGAGTTCTATGTATGCGAATATCCTAAATGATGCTGCGAAACGTCTATCCATACAAGAAATTGATTACTATAATGTTCTTGAAGATCGAAAAAGAGGTAATCATTACTATGAAAATATTGTTAAAAAATTAGCTTCTTATCTTCCTGTTTTAGATTCAGGAGAAACAAATATCTATGTTCCAGCAGTCGTTTTAGTAAAAAATGGCCAAATCATCGCTTATGATGATGAAACATCTATTATGAGAGGAAATGAACATATAGAAGACTTTTGGACAGAACAAAAAATTGAAGAAAAGCGTCTTGAATTAGGTGTTTTATTAACCAAATATAAGGAGTCAAAATGAAAACCAAAAAAGATTTTTTTCATTTAAATGAGAAAGAAAAAGAACGGGCATATTGTTTCTTATTTGTCGCAGCATTAATCCTATTATTTTTTGGCGACCAAATTATGATGCAATTTATTAAAGAAGAACCAAATGCAAATAATCAATTTTTTGGCGAAACAGGAGAAAAAAATTATCAAATTGATTTTTTAGAACCGAAAACTTTAGAAGAAATAAATGAATTATTAAATGAAAATCAAACATTTTATATATTATCATCAAGAAGTAATTGCGATATGTGTGATAAATTTTTACCTACAGTAAAAGAATTAAAAGAAACCTATCCAATAAATATATATTATATTAATCGCGAACAAGTAAAAGAAGAAGATCAATCCTTTCAAGAATTTATTAAAAAAAATACAGAGATTCAAAAAGAATTTGATTATACGCCTTATTTGATGGCTTTTCAAAATGGTAAATTGACAAAAAGTTGGATCGGCAAAACAGAAAAACAAGAAATAGAAGCATATATAAAAGAAAATAATTAAGAAAGAGGGAAGAATATGAATGTTGAACAAAATATGCAAAAAGCAATTGAAAATTTAGAAAGTAGATTACTAAATATTCGTGCAGGTCGAGCAAACCCTGCCATGTTAAGTAAAATTATGGTGGAATACTATGGAACCCCAACTCCAATTCAAAGTTTAGCCAACATTACTGTTCCAGAAGCAAGACAATTATTTGTAAAACCATTTGATCGAGGCGTTTTAAAAGAAATGGAACGTTCTATTAATGAAGCAAACTTAGGAATTACACCTATCAATAATGGTGAAATGATAATATTAACAATTCCAGAGCTTACCGAAGAAAGAAGAAAAGAATATGTAAAACAGGCGAAAAGTGAATGTGAAGAAACAAAAGTCGCATTAAGAAACATTCGTCAAGATGGGAATAACGAAATTAAAAAATTAGAATTACCAGAAGATGAAGAAAAAAAAGAATTAGAAAAAATTCAAGACTGTATTCAAAAATACAATAAAATTGTCGATGAAAAACTAAAAGAAAAAGAACAAGAACTGATGAGTGTTTAAAAAACGATTTCATCACAAAATAAACAAAATTGCTTGCAGACATGAAAGTCCAGTGATATAATGAGTTGTAGTAATGAAGTGAAGGGAGGGAATAAAAATGAATTCCAATAAAGTTGTCGTAAAAGATGGCGATATTGATAAGGCGATTCGAAGATTCAAAGTCGTTGTCGCAAGAAGTGGTGTCCCTTCAGAATTAAAAAAGAGAAAACATTACGAGAAACCAGGCGTAAAAAGAAGAGAAGAAAAAAAGAAAAACACTCGTAATTCAAGAAAACATCGTAACTATTAGAATACTTTTTAGTATTCTTTTTCAATAAGGAGGCCTAAATATGGATGATTCTCAAGAATTAATGAAGCAAAAGATAACCGAAGAATCGGAAAAAACCAAAAAAGAACAAGCAATTTTAGAAAAAAGGAAAAAGAAAATAGAAGCATTAAAATCTCAAAAATATCAATTTGACGATGAACTATATTGGGAAACAGAAGCAATAAGCATGCAGCAAAAGCTATTAAAAAATTATATTTCGATTTTAAAACAACCGAATGAAATGATAAATACTTTTTCTAATTGTCATCAGTTTTGTCATGAATCTTTTCCCGAAGACTTAGAAAACATAGAAAAAGAAAAAAGAAATGTAGAAAAAATTCTTGCTGAAAAAGAAAAAGAAGCCAGAAAAATATCACAAAAATATTTACAATTAGAGAAATCTTTATATCTTTATTGCGATGGTCAAACTTCTTCTTTCGATATAGAGAAAATGATTTTAAAAAAGGAAAAAATAAATCAAAAATTTAGCCATCTTTATGATGAAATTGCCTTATTAAATCATTATCAAAAAACATTAAAAGAAAAGTCTCATCAAGAATCCTTACCAAAAGGTTTATTTGAAATTTTTTCTCATTTAGAAACTTATGGAAATGCGAGAATAGGAAAACTATATGTAAATCTAAAAACTTTGCAAGCTTCAGAATATACCGAAAAAGATACTTGGATATTTCAAACAGCTTATTATCCAGTTTTATATCTTTTAAAACATTTTCCAAACAAGTTATCTTTTATTCCACCTGAAGTAGAAGAAATTTTTCATAAAATTCCTAAATTAAAAGGATTAAATGAATTAGATTATGAAACATTGCTTGCCAAATATGGATTTTGGAATGATCTAGAACAAACTTTAAAATTTAAAAAAGAAAGGAAATGATAAAAATGAATTTAATGGATCAAATTAACAATGAAATGAAAGAAGCGATGAAATTACAGGATAAATTTAAATTATCTGTATTAAGAATGCTTAAAAGTGCTTTACAAATGGAAAAAATTGCTCTTAAAAAAGATTTAGAGGAAAAAGAAATTATTTCCGTCATTAAAAGAAATGTAAAACAAAGAAAAGATTCCATTGAAGAATATCAAAAATATCAAAAAACAGAAGAAGTTGAATCTTTAAAAAAAGAAATTGAAATTTTAAAAAAATATTTACCAGCTGAATTAACGGAAGAAGAAATTGAAAAGAAAATTGAAGAAGTATTTGCTGAAATGAAACCTGAAAGCATCAAAGAAATGGGTAAAATTATGAAAAAATTAACAGATGAAATTGGAACTGTTGCAGATATGTCTTTTGTAAGTAAAAAAGTAAAAGAAAGATTTTAAAAATAAAAAATAAAAGAGATTTTGTCGAAGACATATCTTTTTTTTATGAAATTTGTTACAGTAATTTTGGTGAAGAAATATGGATTTATACTATCAAAATGAAACATTATATGTTGAATTATTAGAAGACTTAGATGAGCGAAAATATAATGATTTTCGAGGCAAAATATTTCGCATAATAGATGATTATGGAGTAGATCGCATTGTCATTCAAAATCATCTTGAAATCTATCATAATCATCATTACTTAAAACAAATGAAACAAGATTATGCTGAAAAATATCATGGTGAATTTTTTATCAGATAGCATAGAATTAGAAAAATGATTCATACTAATTTTGGTGAAAAAAATGAAACAAAATTTAGTATTAGATGCCGCAAAACAAAATAAAAAAGAAAATTTAATTGCCAAGAAAAAAGAACATGGCATTGAAATTAAACACTTTTTTATGAAAGAAGAAAAAAGGTTTGAAACAACCAATAAAGATTATTTTACAATCAGTTTTGATGATAAAGTATTGTATCAAGAAGCAAAAGCATTAGAAAAAATATTTTGTAAAACCTTAAAAGCATTTCTTTCAAAATACCATAAAGGAAAAACAATTCTCTTTGTTGGTTTAGGAAATTCTTCCATATCAGGTGATTCTTTCGGTGTAAAAGTATTAGAACAATTAATTGCCACAAATCAGTATAATGATTTTTTAACGATTCCTAAAGTTGCATTATTCACGCCAGATACCATTAACAAAACAGGAATTTCTTCTTTTAAATTAATTGAAATGGTCGTTGGATACTTAAGACCCGATGTCATCATTTTAATTGATAGCTTCGTCACCAAAGAAAGAAAATATTTAAATCGAACAATAGAAATCAACGATTGTGGAATTATTTTTGCTGATCAATTAAGAAGCAATAAAAAAATAGATGAAAAAACATTCCATATTCCCGTATTATCAATTGGGTGCCCATTCCTCTATGAAATTCAAAAAGAAGAATATTTAACAAAAGATACCTTAGACGAAGATATGAAAAGGATTTCCCAGATAGTAGCTAATTCGATAAATCATATGATAATGTCATAAAACGACATTCTTTTTTTATTTATTTTTATATAATAAAACTAGGTGATACTATGACACGCCGTTTCAAAAGTAAAAAAAGAAAACAAAGGCAAAAAACAGTTACTTTTTTAATCATTGCAATTTTTGCCTTTGCTTTATCACTATCCTTTTTCTCATCTTTATTTCAAAAAAAAGAAGTATTAGATTTTTTTCTTAATACCTCCCTTTTTCCAAATCAGAAAAAAATGGAAAACAACACATTTATTGATTTTTTACTTGATTACACAATTGGAAGGCAAGAACGAATTTCAGATGAAATATACGATGGCTCCAAATCAATCCAAGAATATACTCCAGATCCTGCTCCTGAGGAAAACAAATCTTTTCCAATCATATATTTATATAATACACATCAAGGAGAAGAATATTACCAGGAAAAAACATTTGATTATCAAGTTACACCTACAGTAATGTTAGCTGCCTATAAATTAAGAGAAGAATTAAATAAAAAAGGCCTCAACACCATTGTAGAAACAAACCCCATCAGCGAAGTATTAAAAATAAACAATTGGAACTATGCTTCAAGTTATAAAGCAAGCAGACTTTTAATGGAAGATGCCAAAGAAAAAAATCCAACTTTAAAGTACTATATTGATTTACATAGAGATGCCATCTCTTATGAAAATTCTATTCTAACCGTCGAAAATAAAACCTATGCTAAAATTCTTTTTGTCATTGGAACAGATCATGATCATTATGAAGAAAATTTAAAATTTGCAACAATGTTAGATGAAAAATTAAATGCCAAAGTAAAAGGAATCTCAAGAGGAATTATCAAAAAAGGAGGAAAAGGCGTTAACGGAATATATAATCAAGATTTTTCTTCTGAAACACTTCTTTTTGAAATAGGTGGTGAGTATAATAAAATGAATGAAGTAAGTAATACCTTATGCATACTTGCTGAAGTTTTAAAAGAATGGATTGGGTGAGAAAATGGAAAAAGAAAAAAAGAAAGGAGCTTGGATTTTAAAACTCATTGGTTTTCTATTTATTATCTACTTATCTTTAACGATTGCCATCGATTCAGGATATTATCAATCAAAACTTTCTGAACGAACCATGATTACAAAAGAAGCAATGGATCAATTTGAAGAAGATGTAAAAAATGGCAAAGAAGTAGATATTACAGATTACATTACGGAAATTCATAAAGATTATTCAAACGGAACGACGAAAGCCGGAGTTGCTTTTTCTAAAGTAATCGAAGATATTATGTCAAAAGGAATCACTCAAATGGTCGATGTATTAAAAAAATTATTCACATAAAAGTACTCTAATGAGGATATTCTTTCAAATATAAAGGAAGCATAACATTGTATATTGAGCATATTATTGCTGTTTACCTCTTCATCTCACGAACCTATTGTAAACGTTCAGGATAATACTATCACTTATATTGCCATACTATTATCACCAGCAAAAGTGTTGATT
>CANQFE010000022.1 GCA_947598285.1 uncultured Bacilli bacterium | reverse complement strand
CTTTCGGTTGTTTTTAACTTATATTTATATCTTGGTATCCAAACAAAGTAACTTTCTATTTCACTTTCTGGTATTTCTTCATTTGGTTTGTATGTATCTGTTGATCCATCTTTAAGTATCACTGCATTCGCCCATTTCTTATCTTGGTAACTATACCATGGATTACTTGTATTTGTAATATCTGCTTTTGTAACTTTTCCACCTTTGTCACCTACATAATAATTTGGTCCTTCTGTTTCTGATATAACCACTGGTACTAATCTTCCATTCATTAAATCTGGTATTGCTCCATTTAATGTATCTTCTTCATAGATCTTCTTAAAATGTAAATAACATTTTGTTTTTGTTGTTGTGATATTGGATAGATATGGTCCCCATCTTTCATTATCCCAATTAACTCTACTTACTTTCTCTCCTGTTGTCATATCTTTGCAATAACTACTACTAGTATCTAAACTATATCCTTCTTCTTTCTTTGGAGCTGTCTTTGATATTTTATCTCCTTTTCCATCATCAATATAAAAGGCAAATTCTAAATCTCCTATATCTTGGACTTCTCCTTCTATCATATCTTCATTTAGATTTGTTTGAAAGATGGCAAATGTTTTAGACAAGAAAACTCCTGTGATTAATAACACACAAGCTATGGTAAATATTATGATATATTTTTGTTTGTTATTTCTTTCTTTAAACTTTTGTAATTTCATTGAAAAAATCACCATACCTATTTATGATGATTTTATCAATTTACCCCCCCCCCAGAAGTCAATTGACACAAGGAATGTTATCATTTTTTTAATATTTTTCTTTGAATATTCGTTAAAATTTCTCTATATTCATTATCATTTAATTGATACTGTATTTTTATTTGCTGTTCAATATTTGTATAACCATTTTCTAATAAATTATTCATATCATTTAAAATTTGAAATTTTCTTTCTTCAAAAAGATTCTCTTCATAAAATTCCATATCTTCTATATGTTTTTGTTGTTCTTCTTTAGGTTTTCTTAATTTTCTTTCTATTTTTTCCAAAGAAACAACATTTTCTTTCTTATATTGGTATAAACATTTATAATAATAATTTATTAAAGTACCAATCAGTAAATTTTCATCTTCTATTTCGTCAAAAAATATCCCACTAGATTTTACAAGTTCATCTAAAGCAAATCCTTATAAATCCTCTCGTAAATATTTATAATTAGGATAAATTTTTAAAAATTTGTTTGTAATCTTATTACATATTTTTAATAAAAATTCTCCATACAATGTTAATTGCTCTTTCGTTAAACCATATTTCTTTCCAATCCACATTGTTTTTTCTTGTTTTAAACGTGTGAATAAATAATATGTTATATATTGATGATCTATTTTAAAAATTTTTAAAAAATCTAAAACTTTTATTTGCATTTTTATACATAAATTTTCTATTTCTTTTAAAGTATAGAAATGATTATAATAACCTTTTAATAAAAATAAACATTTTAATTCTACTTTGGTTAATTCTGGATAGCGATTTTCTTTTTCTAGAATAAAAATTTTTTCTAATTCATTTGAAGACAAAGTAATAAAAACATAATAATTAAGATCAGAATAATTTTTCAATTCATTTAAACTATTAAATTTTTTTAAAATTTCTATTTTAGTTTTTATTTCCTTATATTTTCCTCTAGCTAATACGTATAAACAATTTTTAACATCTATTCCTTCTTTTTTCAATAATGGTATAATTTTTTCTATTTCACTTAATTTTATTCTCTTTTTCATACTTTCTGAAAGTAATGGAATCTCTTCTTCTAAATAGTCTTCTTTTATCATAAAATCATGAAATTCTTTTTGAGTTATCACCAAATCATCTTATTTCTTTTTTCTAAATTAATTTTATGGTATTTTAGTTTACTAATAAATATTTTAAGCTTTTTATATCCTACTATAAATTATTTTACAAGTCAATTTTCTGGATAATATAACAATGCAAATATATAAAAAATTAATTCCAAGTAAGAATTAATTTTCAACTTTTTCGATATTATCTAAATTATAATCAATTTTTTGTCTATCTACTCGATCCCAAACTTTTCTTTTCTTTTTATATCCAATAAACGCTGAAAAACGGGCCATTAAAATGATAAAACGCAATACAGTAATTTCTAAAGTACATAATAATATGGCTTTTACAACATCTCTAAAAGATAATTTAATATTTTCAACATGAATTCGGGCAAAAAAAGTACATAAAGACAGAATAGAGCCAAACAAAATATAAATGAACATAAACATAATCATAAAAGGAACATTTAGTAAATTTAAAAATGCAGATAAGATCATGGTCAAAATACCAAATATTTCAATAAATGGAGATAATAGCTCATAGAATAAAAAATATAAAAACGAAACCATACTAATCATACCATATTTAGGATTAATAAATAATTCTTTATATTTAAGCATTCCCTGAAGTAATCCTTTATTCCATCTTCTTCTTTGCTTAAATAAACTTTTTAAATTGCTTGGTGCTTGCGACCAACAAATTGCTTCAGGAATATATTTAATAATATAATCAATATGATGCATTCGACAAAAAACATGTAATTTCATAACAAGTTCAAAATCTTCACCAACCGTATCTGCATCATACCCACCTGCCGCGATGACAATATCTTTTTTAAATAAACCAAATGCTCCTGAAATAATTAAATTTCCATTAAACTGATCAAATAGAATTCTAGATGCTAAAAAGGAACGGTCGTATTCTAAAACTTGCATACTTGTTAATATTCCTTTTGGCAAATGATATTCATTAATATAGCCATTTTCTAGTTTTAACCCATTAGAAATACGAACAATCCCGCCACAAGCGACAACCCTGTCATCACTAAGAATAGGACGAACCACATTTTCTAAAGCATCTTTTTGTAACATCGAGTCTGCATCCATACATGTAAAATAAGGATAATTCGCCGCATTAATACCAGCATTTAAAGCATCAGCTTTGCCACCATTTTCTTTCACTAATAAAGTAATTTTTATTCTTGTATTACTATTTTCATAAACTGCTTTGATGGGTGCACATTTTAATTGTTTTCTTATTGGACGATCCACTAATTTCATATGAAAATACTTAATTAATTTTTTAGAAGTTTCATCACTAGATCCATCATCTATGACAATAATTTCATATAACTTATAATTTAAATCTAACAAAGAATGAACCGTTTCCACAATATTTAATTCTTCATTATAAGCAGGAATTAAAATAGATACAGGAACATAATAATCATGACTTAGTCGATTACTTAATTTACGATAATTACGATACTTAAAGAGAACCGAGCTTCCCACCGTTGCACATAAGAAAAGATAAGTGGAATATCCAATCAAATAAATGACAAAAAAGATATTGACAACCACTAAAAATGCTTTCATAAACTCTATGAATTGATACATCATTTATCATCCTTTCTTAAGTTCTTTCCATGTAATTTTTTTCCCTAATTCATTCCATACATAGGAAACCATTTCTTTTGCATAACGATCCTTACTATTTTCAATTAATTTTATTTCTTCCGCATTTAGATTCATTTTAGCTAATGAAGTCGCAGCATTTTTTCGAACATACCAATTTGCATCAGATAAAGCTTCAATTAATACGTCATGAATCTCTTTTCGATCATAGCAAGCCAAAGTACTAGTCACTATAATACGATATTCATCATTGTCTTCATTTTTATTATCCATAATATGAATAAACTCTTTTATCATAGGAGGATATTTATGACGAGCAAAATAACGAATCATAGCTAGCTCTACTTCTTTATCATATTTATGGCTTCTATATAAAAGATAAATTTGCTCAGTAAATTCTCCTTCTAATAAACGAAGAAAATTGATAATTCCAATCTGCATTTCGATATGAAAATCCGAAAACATTTCTAATAATTGTTTCGCAAGTTCTTTTCTAGAATTTTCATCTTTAAATTTTAACAAATCATCTGTAAGTAATTTTTGACTATAAAAGAGATTACGATTGTTCACATTTTTTAAAGCGGTAATCATATTTTCTACAGTTCCATTCGTATATAAATAAATCATGGTATTTTCTCGACAATAAATAGAAGAATCGTAAGAAAATTTCATCACCGTTTCATGAATTCGATCGCTTTTGTTATCACTCATATTAGGATATTTTGATAAGATATGAACAAAAAAAGCTTTTTGAATAGAATCTTTATTCCGATAATAAACAGCTAATTTTTGAAATACAGGTGCTAATTTAAGAATAAAAGAATCGATATCTATTCCTTCTTTTTTTAAGTCTTCTAATACCAGATCAAACCAAATAAAATGATTTACATTTTTAAGTTGACGATAAAAATATTTTTGATCTTGCTCTGTTGTTTCTTTATCTAACTTATCTAAAATGATTTTACGATAAATTTCCTTCTTTTTTATGCCAACTTTATCATTCATCTTTTCATGCCAGAGATATACAATATTAAATCCAATTAATAAAACACTAACAATAAGGTAAAGATAAATAACATTCGTTACTTCATACATTATTCATCACTACCTCTCCAAATATTTTGAACGTAATAATAAGATTTTTTGAGTCTTTCATGATAGGTTACTTTATGTCCCCAACCTTTTAAGGAAACTTTATTCATTAGAATGGTTTTACTTCCATCGCCAACTCCAATATACATTTCATGAATTCCTAGTTCTTCAGCACCATAATATTGATAATAATCATCATGAATTTTCATATTCGAAGCATCCGAAAAATTTAATAACCCATAAGGAATACGTATTTCAATATCATCTCCATGAATAATAAAATCAGCTAAAGAATTAAAATCCTTACTATCTGGATTCGCATTTCCATAAGTTAAAATACCTGTTTCATAAGTATCAATCCGTTTTTTATCTAATCTACTCATAGGAATATAACGTAATCCTAAATTAATTTTTTCAAAAATAGGACTATCTATAGCAGGAACATCAATATAACTATTTCTATCATATATTTCATAACCAAATAAAGCTTCTAAAGTATTATATCTTTCTTGCACTAAAATTCGACTATTATTTTTTCCATCCAAAACAATTAGAAAATCAGTTGGCTTGCTAAAAGAAAGATTGTATTCACTACTATTATAAGTTCCACTTTTTGGAGTAATATCAATAGGAAGATATAATTTTTCGCCTTTATAATTTTCTTTGTGAATATAAAAATACATAAATTTTTCATCATATTTATGAGATAGAGAAAAGTTTTCATCTTGATATACAATATCTTTTTCAGTCCATTCTTCCGTATCCCCATCCACATAACTGATACTACGTTCTTCACCTGGGTCAAAGGTTAATAAACCAAAAAATTGCTCATTGGTTTGATAATCACTCCAATAAGGTGTCTGAGTTAAATTCACATCGTGCATAGTATTCCATGTTCTTTTAAACCATTCATCTTGCCATGAAAAAATAATGGCATTCTTTATTCCAGAATTTACAATGTCGTTATAACTAGAAACTAAAGCTTTTCCTTGGTCATCCTCACTCATTTTTCCTTGATTTCGACCCGTATTATAATCGACAGCCGCCATAGCTCTTGAAGATGGAACTCCAAATTCACTAATCACGACTGGCATAGTATGATGTTCATTAATCTTAGTTAAATAAGCTAAATATGTATTATGAACTCCATTAGAATCTTTATAATTATTATACTCAGGAATATAATTTAAATAATCTGGAAAATAGGGATAAATATGGTAAGAAGCAAATTGTCCAGATAAAAATTCTTCTTTCGTTTTAATATGTTCCACATCAATAGAAACTGTTTTTTGAACTTGTCTTATAAATTCTTCAGGATATGTAAAAGGATCAGTAGTTGGCCAATTGGAAAAAGCAACTAATCTTTGTTCTTTATATCGCGTAGATTCATATTCGATGATTTTATCACCTACTTGGGCTAACATAGCCTCAAATGGAGTAGCATCATCCGTGGTATACATATATTTTCCTTGATATGAATTTTTATTTCTAGAAATATCATTCGTAAAAGCGACCGTACTATCTTCCCATTCTACTCCTAAAATATATCCAATAACCCAATCGGATATATCATGAAAATAAAATCCTGTCCCAGATTCTGAACCTAAAGTAATTTGTCTTTGACCATGAATAATATCTACTAATTTCTTACTATCTTTTTGTAGTTCTCCTAAAAATTCATCAGAATAAGCATCCAATCGAGAAAATTGAGTATAATCATTTAACCAAAGTCCATGAATTAAATAAAGAGGATGATCATTATCTTTATTATATTTATAAAAAGCATTATAAAAATCATCACTTAACATCGTATAGACTCTTATGGTATTTGCACCCATTTCTTGAATATATTGAAACCATCTGAGATAGGTTTCTTCAGAAATAGCATAATCTACCGAAAAATGACCAGGAATACCAGAACCTAAATCGACTCCTTTAATGGTAAATTCTTGATAGTCATCAACCCCCCCCCCGACGGGATTTAATAAAATCTGTTTTCCATCTGTTTTAATAAAAGTTGTAACTTCCTTATGGGGATTTAAATTAATAAAAATACCCAATTCATAATATGCATAATCAAATAGTAGTAAAGCTGCAATGACAATAACTGAACCAATAATAAATTTTTTCATTGAACGGACCTCCCCATTAATGATTATATTTCTTAACCTTAGACTCCGATGAGAACTGCTTAATCGTCACAATATATTGATCTAAGAATTTTCCTCTTTCAATAATGTGATTTTTAATTTGAGTAATCGCATCTTCATAAGATGGAATATTTTTTTTAGAATCTGCAAAAAACACATCAAAACCATCAAAAGTATATCCCCATACTTCAAAATTTCGTGTAACAGCATCTCCTAAATAATTAATAATAGCATCAATATATCCCAATAGATATTCCTCATTTAAAGCATGATTTCGTAAATATTTATATTCATTAATAACTTGATTTGTAAAATCTTCATCCTTAAGAAGCATTTCAAACCAAATCGATTTATGTAATCCAAATGCATTAATATCTATGTCTTTGTCATAATTATCATTAGCAGAGTTAAAATCCCAAACATATAAGCCAAATTTTCCTTTTACATCTTTATACAAATATGTGGAATAAAAACCAGCATCATAGTTTTGTGTAAATTCATTAATTAAAAAATAATCAGCAAATTCTTTAGCATTAATAAATGTCTCATAACCAAAACGATGCGAATCATAATCAAAAGAATATAGTTTTTTTTCAAATTTAGTAATATCTTCTTCAATATATCGTTTAAGCTCAGGTGTGATAATTGCACTTCCAGGATATACAATACTAAAACTACTGTCAGGGTCATTTATATAAGTATATTTTGTAAAATTATTTAAATTTTCATTTGGATCAGGTTCTTCTCTATCCAATCTTACAATATAACTTGTAAAAGGATTCCCTTTTTTATATTTATTGATTTGTATTCTACTATTATCTCCTCGGCTAGCAGATTCTACCATGAGATAAACTCCTTGATATTCTCCATCCACATATAATTCACAAAAACGAGAATCAGGAGCATATTCCATAATTTCACCGGAAATATGATACCATAAATAATTACGAAGTAAAGTTTTATCAATGAACGGTCCATGCAAAACCCATTCATCATGTTTTTCCATTCCCATTACTTTTTGTTTATTTTCTTCCCCATTTTCAGTTACAAATTTTAACAAATAACCTTTTTTATCAAACTTTAAAGAACTATTTCCACGATAACGAATATTGGACTCGGTTACTACATCGGCCTTATCAGAAAGATGATTTCCCCCTTCTTTATTATCAATGATTTTAATATTTGTTAAAATTGTATCCTTTTCATGATTTTCACCAGGAATATCTTGACCATTCGTATCAATCACAACTAATGGTAAATGTGTACAAAATTCTGTTTCATTAGAAGAACACTGATTAGTTTCATGATAAAAACGATACTTATTTTCTTGAATACCATTTATAAAATATTTACTTCCACCTATAAAACTAATAATAATAACAACGAATATTAACAAAATAGTGATCCATTTATATTTCATAATTAACCACTAATTTCATCATTTTGAACGACCACATTGACGTAATCAATATTTTTAATTTTATATAAGGCTTCCGTAATACTATCATGATCTAACAAAGCTTTATTATAAACTTTTTTCGTTAATTCATAAATATATTCAACACTATCTTTCGATGTATTTTTCGCTCTTAAATTGGCTTTATGTTGATAATAATCAAAAATGACTCCCTCAATTTTTAAATCTTCTACACGTGATCCACGAATTACTAGTAGGATACGATTATCATTTTTAATAGCACCTAAAACTAGCATCACCACAAATACTACCGCTGAACCAATCCCCGCGACTAAATAATCCCCAACTCCACAACAAATACCAACAATAATAGTCCAGAAAATATAAGCAGTATCTCTTGAATCTTTTATCGCGGTTCTAAAACGAACGATAGATAAAGCACCGACCATACCTAAAGATAACGCAACATTATTTCCAATAACAGTCATAACTGTCGCGGTTAAAATGGTAAGCATCACTAAAGATACATTAAACTTTTTACTATAAATAGTACCTACATGGCTAATATGATAAGAAATATAAATACAAAAACCAATCACAGTAGCAACAATAATATGCATAAATATTTCATTAGTACTTAAAGAACCTGTTTGTTCTAAAATTTCTAATAAAGCTTGTTTCATTTTTTACTCCTCCTTTAAAATACAAATCCCAAACTTATTTCTCTTGCTAGACAATATTTACTAACAGAAAGTTCTGTTCGATCAATATTATCAATTAAATTTTTAATATAACTAATTAAAAATCCATTATATTTGACTTCAAAAATAACATTTTCTTTTGGAAATACTGGATATAATAATAAGTTTTCATCAAAAATATTAAAATTTGTTTCACTCGCTAAAACATTGGAATCAAATGTTAATCTAATCGCATTTTCTTTCGCTATAAAAGCTTTTCGATTATACTGGACAACTGTTTTAGGTACGTAATTTTCACTAGTCAAAATTCCATAGCAAAGATTAGCAAAATCATCATCATATTTCATGAGTACTCTATAGTCTTTATGAATTAATGATAAGGAATCCTCTTTAGTTATCTTTAAAGATTTTTTCGACTGATATTCACCATTTTTTTCCTTTATTTCCAAATATGCAAATGAGTCTTTCGGATCATAAA
This sequence comes from uncultured Bacilli bacterium, assembly GCA_947598285.1. Lineage (GTDB taxonomy): Bacteria > Bacillota_I > Bacilli_A > RF39 > UBA660 > Ventrenecus. Next base: position 9,863 of record CANQFE010000022.1, on the reverse strand, counting down.
CTCGTAATCTAATTTTTTTCCTTTTTTCGACTCCATTCATTTTGGTAAAAAAATCCTGATCATCAATAGAATCAAAATAAAGACTTCTAACTAAATATCCATCCTCTTTGTTATGTTCATCGGAAATTAAAATTTTACTGAAATTATGTGCATTATTTAAATAAGTAAACGTATCAATTAAGTATTTTTTCTCGCGACGAAGTACACTTCTCATTTCTCGTCTTCCTCCCCCAATTTATTTTTCACAACAACTCAAAATTAAAAATGATATGTTATGCTAACAAATTTCTAACTATTTGTCAATCTTTTTCAAGAACTAGTTGATAGGTAATTATTGCCTTTTTAATAACTCCTTATATTCATCCAAAGGCATTGGTTTTGAAAAATAATACCCTTGAATCCCATCACATCCTAATTCAGATAAATATTTATATTGTGATTCTTTTTCTACACCTTCAGCAATAGTTTCTAAATTTAAACCTTTCGCTAAAGTCACTACATATTTTAAAATTTCTTTTCCTTTTTTTGTTTCATCAATTACAAAAGAACGATCAATCTTAATACCTTTCATTCGTAAATTTTTTAACATCGAAATGGAAGAATAACCTGTTCCAAAATCATCAATCAAAATACTAAAATTCTCTTTAATTAGTTCCTGTATTGCTTTATGTACCTTTTGATCTTCTGATAACACTGTTCCTTCGGTTATTTCTAATTCTATTTCTTTCTTAGAGAGTTTATATTTTTCAAAAGTTTTGGCATATTCTGTTATAACACTTTCTTCTGATAATTTATTTCGAGATACGTTAATAGATACGGTACCAGGATTTAATCCATCTTCTTTTAATTTAGAAACAATAGCACAAACTTTATGCAAAACATAAGAATCAATCTTAGTGATGAAACCTGTTTCTTCTGCACTTGGAATAAAAGTTTGAGGAGATATAAAATTTCCATTTTCATCTTTCCAACGTAGTAATGCTTCACTACCAATAATTTTTTTATTTTTTACATCATACTTTGCTTGAAAATAAATATCCAATTTGTCATTATTCAATGCATTTTCTAATTTTACTAATAAAATTTTATTTTTCAATAAATCATTAATTTTATCTTCTTCATAAAACGCATAGAAATCATTAGAAGATTTTTTAGCATTTTTCCAGGCCATTACAGTCTTTAATTCGGCATGAATTAAAGAATCATTATGACATTCACAAATTCCATAAGTAAAACTTATTCCTAAACTAATATTTAATTCTTTTTTTAATGTAGAATCAATTTTATTCACTAAATTTTCAATTTCTTTTTTTTGATGATAAGAAAAACAAATAAAAAAACGATCATCAATTTTACGAGCACAAAAACCTCTTTTATTCACACTATTTTCTAATATAATATATATTTTATTTAATAACTCATTACAAAACTCATATCCATAATATTTATTAAGTAAGCCAAAATTACCGATATCCATAACAATTAATGCCTTAAGACCTTTTAACTTATTATAATTATCTTCAAATTTAGCATAAGAATCTCCCTTAGTTATAGGATCTTTATATATTTTCATATACCATTTTTTTTCTTGATAAAAGAAATATCCTATTACAAAAAATAAAGAAAGAAGAAATACTATTTTAAAAGCATTCTCATTTTGTTTCATATAAAAGAATATAAAAAAGAAATATCCCCAAAATAATATAAAAATAGCATTTAATATTTTCAACTTATTTTTCATAAAAACCACACATTCCTCATAACAAAATTTATATCATTGTAACATTTATTTTTTATATCTGCAATTAAATAAACTTGGCTTTTAACAATTATCCAATTTTCTTTATCATTTTCTTAATATATTTTCAACTTTTAAAATGTGCTAATCAACAACTATTTTGCTATGTCCATTTTTACCTTCAATGTTTACATTTTGAATGAATCCATCCGAAGAAGATAAAGTATAATCTTCCTTTTCATTTACATTTGAAAATAAAAAATAAGATTCACTCGCTAAAGTAATTAAAGTTCCCTTTTGAACATCTCCATTACTACTAATTAGAAATAACTCTGAAGGTAAATTTTCTAATGATGAAAAATAAACAGATAAATAAACTGTTCCATTTTTTAAATATGTAATCGTAGGTAAATAATGATAAGAAGCTCGAAAGCGCTCATAAGGATATGCTTTTAAAATTTTTATATGATCCTTATTTAATTCAGCAAAATTATCATAACTTTCCTCTGGTTCACTATTCATACTACTATGCGCAATCGTCTCAATTTTTTTATGATTTTCAGATGCAATGGCTAATTCTTCTTCAAGATTATCAATGTTATATCGTTTGTCATAGTTCATGATAGAATATACATCAGCAGCTTTATTATATAATTCATCAAAATAATCAAATTTACTAAACCAGTTATTTGTGCATAATACAACTTCTAGGTTCCCATTCTTAGCATAATTATATAAATCTATCATATTTAAAGTATACTCTTTAAATAATTCATTTTTATCCTCGCTGTGAGCCCATATATCACTTAGATGAGGTTCTATATCTAAAACAACACCTTTTAACTTGCCATCATCATTTACTGTCTCATTATAAAGAATTATCTCTTTAATTAATTTTTTGGGTATTGACGTATCAAATGCCCACTTTGCATCACCAATAAGCCGATATACGTCTATTTTTTCTTTCGTATAATTAGCTATCACATCTTCAATATATTTTTTATCTAAATCTTCACTAGAAATATTTTGATATAAAGATTTCACTTTTAATTCTTTTAAATTAGAAATTAACTCTTTAGAAGAACTCAAAGAATCATTATTCCAAGAATACATACTAGTTGTTTCCCGATAATTGATTGCATAAGAAAAACATTGGCTTTGATCTAAAGTATGAAAAATTTTTTTATCTTCAAAATCTTTGTAATAACATTTATTAGAATAATTAAGACGTAAAGATATTTTTCCTTCTTTCGTAACAACAATACTACCTATATCATCTTTCGATAAATAGGGTAATATATTAGTAACTCCATCAAATAAATAATTAGTAGGATTTTCTTTATAAAATTTTTCAGTTGCTTTTAATAATTTTAAAGGTTCATTCGATTTTCTAATAATCCATCCTCCTAATATGACTACCAAAATACTAACACAACTAAAAAAAATTATTTTCTTTTTCATAAAGAGCTCCTTGTAAAAATAATTATACAATATATTGAAAAAAATAAAAATAGAAATGAGACAATATTTTGAATTATAAATGAAAAATTTATATTGAACAATAAACAATTATATTTTTTAATTTCAATTAGCATAAAATAACTTTTATATCTTAAAATTACCAAATTATAAGATTTGCTAAATTATTAAAAGAAAAAGATATTGACTCTATTTTAGTCCATAATTTAACAAATAAACCTTCTAATAATTCATCTTTCCAAAAAGAAATTAAATTTTATTAAGGACTTTAAAAATATCCAGTTTTTAGTAGTGTATCAAATTTAATTAAAGTTTCTTTAAATATTTCTAATACCAAAAGTTAAAGGCAAAGAAATATATAAATAACTATCGTGGCACAAAAATTTAAGCAAGAATTAAGTAAGAATTAAGTAAGATATATTGAATTTAAATACGAATAATATTATAATAAATATACAAGAATTTGAGGTGAATTTAATGAAAAATTATATACCACCATTTACAATAACGAGTAAAATGGTTGATTATATTTCTAGCATTATGGAAAAAATAGGAAAATTAGATAACTATGCTAACTTTAATAAAATGCCAACATTAAGAAAAAATAATAGAATTCGCTCAATCCATTCGTCATTAGCAATAGAAGCAAATTCTCTATCAATTGATCAAATCAAGGATTTAATTTCTGGCAAAACAGTTATTGGACCACAAAAAGAAATTCAAGAAGTTAAAAATGCATACAAGGCTTATGAAATGATAAATGATGTAAATCCATATTCTATTAAAGACTTAAAAAAAATACATGAAATTATGACATATTTAATTATAAATAAACCTGGAGAATTTAGAAAAGGTAATGAAGGAGTATTTGATGAAAATGGCACCTGCATTCATATGTGCCCTCCACCAGAACAAGTAGATATATTAATGAATCAATTGTTTGATTGGATGAAAGAGAACAAAAATGACATACATCCATTAATATTATCATCCATTTTTCATTATGAATTTGTATTTATTCATCCTTTTGAAGATGGAAATGGTAGAACAGCTAGGTTATGGCAAAATATTATTCTTTCTAATTGGAAAGAAATATTTGAATATTTACCGATAGAGTCAGAATTAAAAAAATATCAAGATGGATATTACAAAGCAATTGCAGATTGCAACAAAAATGGTGATTCTACAATCTTTATTGAATTTATGTTAAAAATGATTGATGAAGTTCTCGATGAATCAGTTATTGCTGCTAGTATACCTATCACAGAAAAAACAATTAATATTAGAAAATTATTACAGGTAATGGATTATAATGTTCCAATGACTGCAAATGATATTATGAATAAATTAGGAATTAAATCAAAAGAAACTTTAAGATCAACTTATTTAGATCCAGCTATAAATGAAGGATTAGTGGCTCTTACTATTCCCGATAAACCAACTAGTAAAAATCAAATGTATTATAAAATATAAACATAAAAGGTAGTTAAGAAACAATCTCAACTGCCTTTTTAATTACCAAAATCTTAAATTTTATTTAATCATTAAAGTAAATAAATTAATTTTTAAAGCTTTAAAATTAAATTTAAATAAACTTAAAAATGTATAAATAATGTCAATTGACACTGGGAATGTTATCATTTTATGAAATTAAATTTTTTGAAAACTATCAAAACGTCTCTTGATTTCTTCATGACCTAATATTTGCATAATATCATAAAGATTTGGAGTTCTAGATTTTGTCGTCAAAGCAACTCTTAAAACAGTAGAAACATCAGCAACATTTCCTTTATAATTTTCTGGATTTTGTTTATATTCTTTCATATTAGATGCATATCCTAATTGATCACACATTTCTTTAATTTTTTGAAACCACGTTTCTTGATCATCTGATTCTTCATAATAAGATTCCAAATAAATTGTTAAAATTTTCTTAATTTCTTCTGGATCCGTAATTTTATCAAATTCATAATTTTTCTTTTCCTCATCAAATGCTTCTTGATACATATACCAAGTATGAGAATAAATATCACCAAAAGAAGTATAATCTTTACGAGGTTTTACACCACCTCTTTCAATTTGATATGTTGCAATGGATAATTCTTTATTTTCCTTTAAAAGAGTATAAAAATGAGAATCAAAATCTTTAGCCCAAGCACAAACTCTTTCATAAACTTCTTCGGCAGATAAAAGACTAATAAAATTTTTACTTAAATTAATCATTTTTTCCATGTCAAATAAAGCCCCTGAAACATTCATTTTTTCAAAAGAAATTGGAAATTCTAAAATATCCTTGGTAGGATTTTCACCTCGCCACTCCTCAAAGTTAGAATTAATTACAGTCATTAAATATTCTTTAACAGCTTCTTTTGGAATTCCTTGTTTTTTAAACTCATATACATTTGCTTCGGGATCTTTTCGTTTGCTTAGCTTACGACGAATGCCATCTTCTTCTTTCATTAATGGAGCTGTATGTAAATGATGAACAGAAGGTAATCCTAATACTTTAATTAGTTCTAAATGTAATGGCAAACTACTTAACCATTCATCTCCTCTTACCACATGTGTTACTTGCATTAAATAATCATCAATCACATGTGCAAAATGATAAGTAGGTAATCCATCTTCTTTTAAAAGAACATAATCTACATCATTTTCCGGAAATTCTACATCCCCTTTCACCAAATCATGGTAAGTTACTTTGTTTTCAAAATCACCCCTACTTTTTAATCGAAAAGCATATTTCTCTCCCTTTTTTACTCTTTCAACAACTTCTTCCATAGAAAGATAACGATCTTTTGCATATTTTCCATAATAGCCAACTCTTGCTTTTCTTCCTTCTTGAAACTTTCTAATTTCTTCTAACTCCTCAGCTGTTGCGAAAGAAGGATAAGCAAGATCATGAATAATCATATCTTTCATAAATGCAGCATAAATATCTTTTCGTTTACTTTGAATATAAGGTCCATATTTTCCTTTTTCTTCTTCACGACTAATAGGTCCTTCATCATAAGGAATATCATATACCAATAATGCATCTAAAATTTGTTCAATTCCTGTTTCCAATTCTCTTTTTTGATCCGTATCTTCAATTCGTAAAATAAAAACTCCATCACTAGTCGTTGCTAAAGAACGATCCATAAGTCCTTGAAATAAAGTTCCGAAATGAACAAATCCAGTTGGACTTGGAGCAACTCGAACAACTCTGGCTCCTTCTTTTAAGTTTCTTTTTGGATATAAATTTTCATAATATGCCCGATCATGCTCTACATTTGGTAATAAAAAATCAGCATATTCTTCTCTTGTCATAACTTTTCCTTCTTTCTTTTTAGCAAAGAAAAAGATGGTACAAAGAAAGGGTGTCAACTGACACGGTACCACCTATCCATTCACTTATTTTTTCTAACGAGATTCCCCGAGGTTTCCTTGACCGCAAACCCAACTCCAAAGTTTCTTCAAAATATCTTCTTTATTTGGTTGCACCGACCCCAAACTCTCTTTTAAAAGAAGCTATTTCTACTCATCTTCTTCTTCGCTTTCTACTGTTATTTTAGATGATTTTTCTTTTTTTGTCAATCAAATAGATAATCTCAAGAAAAAAGAGCTTTATGCTCATTTGATTTTATCTACATTCACAAATCGAATACTTGTAATTCGTTGTGTTTTAGTTGGTTTATCATGAATATCTGTACTTACATGAGAGATTTCTTCCACCGCATCATACCCAGCAATGACTTTTCCAAAAGCAGCATAGTCTCCATCCAAACTACTATCATCAGCTACACAAATAAAAAATTGACTAGATGCTGAATTCATATCCTCCGAACGGGCCATTGAAACAACACCTTTTTGATGACTCAATGTATTTTCAAAACCATTATTTTTAAACTCACCCTTAATGGTTTCATCACTTCCACCTGTACCATTTCCTTTTGGATCTCCACCTTGAATCATAAAATTTTCTACCACACGATGGAAAGTAAGTCCATCATAAAACTTTTCACTTACTAACTTTTGAAAATTAGCAACAGTAATAGGCGCAATATCGGGATATAATTCAATTAAAATCACTTTATCTTTATTTGTGACAATTTTAACTGTAGTAGTCACATCTTCAGTTTCTTGATAAGTATACCCTTCTATTTCTCCATTTGGAGAAAGTTCTTTATTACAACCAGTAAAAAGAAAACAACCGATTAAAATAAAAATCACTAAAATGTTTTTTTTTCATCATAAATCTACTTCCTTAATCTGTTTTTCAATTGTATCATAGTTTTTTACATATTGCAAATTACGTTAATAAAAAACTCGTCTCCTATATTAGAAAACGAGGTATTCTATTTTTTATTTTAAACTTTCTTTATAAGCTTTACAGGCCTCATCTAAATCCTGAAATAAAAGGTCAATCTCCTCTTCTTTTGATGTTCTAACACCACTTGCAAATTTATGTCCTCCACCATGATATTTTGATGCTATCTCATTAATGACAGGTCCTTTACTTCGAATATTTACTTTATAAATTTCATTTTTAGCATCATAAGTCACAAATGTCCAAACATAAACATCTTTAATATAATTAAAATCATTAATCATATTAGAAGCAGTAGAACTATCGACCTTATATTCATTAATAACTTCATCACTAATTCGGATAGAAGCGAAACCATTTTCAGTAACCTCTAAATGATCAGATAGATATCCATGAAAACGAACTTCTTCAATAGGCCTTTCATACAACTTTTCATAAAGTTTCGTAAAGGGAAGTTTTGTCCTTTTTAAAAGTTCAGTAACAATTTCAAATGTTTCAATTGTTGTATAAGAAAGTAAAAAACGATCACTATCTGAAACAATTCCTAAAAATAAATTAGAAGCCACTTCAGGTGGAATTTTCATATTACTTTTTAAAAGCAACTCAGTAATTAACTGAGAAGTACTAGAAGCACTTTCATCAATCCATTCAATTCCTTTAAAATCTTCTTCAAAAGGATGATGATCTATTTTTATCACTGCTTCAGGAACTAACCCATCTATTCCATCAATCCGATAATAATTTGGAACATCAACAGTAATTAGTAGAACATGTTTCATAGAAGAATACTCAACTTTATCTAACATTCCAAATTTTTTATATTTTGAAACCCCAGAACCCACGGCATAAACTTTCTTTTTAGGATACATACACAAAATTGCATCTCTTAAGGCCAGTTGACTACAAATTGCATCAGGGTCTGGTCCCACATGACGAGCGATGACAATCGTATCATACTGTTTTATTTTTTTTAAGATTTGTTTTTTCAAGTCAGGTTTCAATAATATCACGTCCTTTATTTTAAGAAAGAATAAGCATCTCGTGCCATCATAACTTCTTCATTTGTAGGAACTACATAAACTGGAACTTTGCTATCTGAAGTGGTAATAACACCTTCTGATTTTTCGAGATAACTAGCTATTTTCTCATTCTCTTCTTCATTTAATTGAATTCCTAATACACTAAGTTCATTTAAGATATCTTGACGAGTCATTCTTGAATTTTCTCCAAGACCAGCCGTAAAGACAATCGCATCAACATCTTTAAGTTCAACATAATAAGAAACAATATAGTTTACAATTCTTCGAACTAACATTTTTTGAGCTAAAATACATTCTTCATTTCCAGTTTTTATTCCTTCTTCAATATCTCTTGAATCACTATAGCCACTAATAGCTAACAAACCACTTTCTTTATTTAAAGCATTTGAAATTTCTTTAGAAGTCATACCTTGTTCCATCATAAATGTAACAATTGATGGGTCAATTTCCCCACACCGAGTAGACATCATAAGTCCTGATACAGGAGTAAATCCCATGGTTGTATTAATAGATTTTCCATTTTTTACGGCTGCGATACTTGCCCCATTTCCAATATGACAAATAATTAAATTAACATCCTCTTTTCCTAATTTTTCTTTCATAGTTTCGGTTATATAACGATAACTTGTTCCATGAAAACCATATCTTCGAATCTTATAAGTATCATACCATTTCATTGGAACAGGATACAAATAGTTTTCTTTTGGAATCGTCGTATGAAAAGATGTGTCAAAAACAACAACATGCTTTGCTTCTGGAATCACTTCTTGAGCAGCTTCAATTCCTACAATACTAGCTGGATTATGTAAAGGAGCTAAAGGAATATTTTCCTTAATCACTTTCATCACTTCATCATCAACTAAAACACTACTAGAAATATCTCCGCCTTGAACGCATCGATGACCTATTGCTTTGATTTCCGATAAATCACTCACAATATTTTGAGCGATTAATTCTTGAACCAAATATTGAAAAGCTACTTTATGATCAGGTAACTCAATTTCTTTTTTTATTTTCTCGCCATTTACTTTAATCGTATAGAAACTTCCTTCCATACCAATTCTTTCAAAATAGCCACTAATTAAGAAAGTCTCTTCTGGCATTTCATATGCTGAAAATTTTAAAGAAGAACTTCCTGCATTGACTGATAATACTTTCATTTTTCTCACTCCTTATTACCATTATACAAAAAATAAAAACAATTTAAAAGCATAAATAAATTTGAGTTTAGGTTTTTTATGATTACTTTTAGATAAAATCTACTCATTTTTATCATACTATGAATTTTTTAAATAAT
>CANQFE010000021.1 GCA_947598285.1 uncultured Bacilli bacterium | reverse complement strand
ATTGAATATTTTGTTGTTATGAATCATCGTTTTTGGAAGTTTTGGAAATCATCGGAAGAGGTTACAATTACTTTTGCACAGATAAAGAAGATTGGTTCAGATGTTATATTAGTTGTTTTGTAAATAAAGGAATTCAAAAAATTTTAGAAAGTGTAAAAACTTCTTTTCCTGTAGATATGAAGTAACAAAATTAACATTGACTTTTCATAAAAAATTGGGTAGAATAAAAGAAATTTTGAGGGGGAATTTTCGTGAAAAATCCAAAATTAGATTTGTTAAGAAAAAAATTAGCTATGTTTGCTTTAGCAACGAGTTTAAGCGTCACAAGTCTAAGTGGATGCAGCTTAGCATTGTCAGAGGAAACAATTAAAAAAAGCATAGAATACACAAGCGATTTTGGTAGAAGTGCTGGCCTTTATAAAAATTCAGAGGGAAAATGGAGTATTTATTTTTTAAAAGATGATAAATATTATGATTTTAAATCATACGAATATATTGGAACTGCAAAGTATGATACTTTGTGTTCTAACACATATGACTATTTTTATAATAAGGTGGGTATATTATATTTTGGCTATTTACCATTTTTCTATTGTAATCCTTATGTAACATACACTTTAGATACAGTAAATAATTTAGATGATGCAGATATTGAAAAATTAAAAAATGATTTTTTTGAAAAATCTGTTTTTCGTGTAAGGGACATCAAGTTATTTTATATAGAGAAAATAGATGGAAGTAATAAACAAGTAGTTATAGGATATCCTGTATCAAAAACAGAAATTTTTAATTTTGAAACTTGGCAATTTGAAAATTATGAAGGTAATGTGATTCTAGAAGAATCTTGTGAATTTCAGAATGACTGGGTTTATTTATCTGAAGCATTAAATTATCTTAATGAAAAAAAGAATCATCCAGAAGATAGTCGAAACCAAAAGTGTTTTGAAACTTTAAAAGAAACAGAGGCTTTAGAAGAAAAGAAAGAAGAAGTTCAAGAACAAGAAGTAGAACAAGAAAGTGTTGCAATAGAAGAAACAGCTGAAACAGAAAATGACGTAGAATCAGATTATGAGGAAAATGAAGGATATAAAATTCTATTACTTGATGCTGGTTCATATTTGATTAGAATAAAAGATAATTTTACGTCTAAAGATTTAACGAAAGTTCTTGATTTTTTAGTAAATCAAAAAGATAGTATTAGAGGTTTAATCATTGATACAGATTATAATAATCCAGTAATTATTGAAAAAATTTTAAAAGAGATTTCTATCAATGAGAATATTGTAGAATTAACGTTGTGGGGATGTAAAAACTTAAATCTTTCTGATATCGTTACAATGTCTCATTTAAAATATTTGACATTAGGACAATGTACAATGGAAAATGTTACCCAATTGAATCAATTTACTCAAATCCAGTATTTATATTTAAGTGCTACTGTGAATGATTTAAATGTTATTTCAAACTTAACTCAATTACACAGTTTGACTATTATACTTAGTGGCAAAAAGGAATTAGAAAATATAGAAATATTAAAAAAATTTGAAGATTTACACTTTTTAAGTTTAATAAATTGTAATCTTTCTGATGTTGGTGTATTCTGCGATTTAAAGCATTTGGTTAGTCTGGATTTAGACGGTAATCCAATTCAAAATTTAAGTGAACTTATAAATATGAAATCTTCACCAAATATTTTTTTAAATAATATAGCAGATTTAAGCGATTTAAAGTCTTGTATCGAAGAATTAACAGAAAAGGGCATAGACATTTATTATTACTCTAATGATAATTGGGACATAATAACAAAAGAGTCTCTTGAACAAGAAAAACTTAAATTAAAATTGAATGAATAAAGAAATAAGCTAAAAACTTATTCTTTTTTATGCTTTAGCTTGGGTTTATTAGTCGAATTTATCTTTTAAAAAATTGTCAATTGCTATTTTGAAAACTTCATTATATAATACAAAAGAAAGGAAAAGAAATGAAACGAAAAGAAATAGTCATGACCAGTTTATTGTTGTTCATCGATCAATGCTCTAAATATGTGTTAGAAATTCTTTTAAAAGAGAAAGAAATTACCATAATTCCTAATTTTTTTACGTTATATCTTACTTATAATCAAGGTGCAGCTTGGAGCATTTTAAATGGCGCCTCAATTCTTTTAATATTAATAAGTATCTTTGCTTTGTTTTTTTTCTTTTTTTTACGAAAACAAGTCAAAGAAAATCGTTGGATGCCTTTTCTTTTTTCTATGATTTATGCTGGAATTTTAGGAAATTTATGGGATCGTATTTTAATTGGTTCTGTTCGTGATTTCTTAAGTTTTAACTTTTTTTCTTATCATTTTCCAATTTTTAATTTAGCTGATACTTATATTGTGATCGGAATCATTTTACTAGTTGTATTAGAAATGAGGGACAATTATGAACAAAATCATGGTCGAAACCAATGAAAAAATGAGAATTGATAAATATCTTGCTGAAAATACCGAATATTCAAGAAGTACCATTGAGAAAATGTTAGATCAACATTTGATTTTATTGAATCAAAAAGAAGCCAAACCATCTACTAAAGTCAAAGAAAACGATGAAATTTTGATCCAAAAAGAATTAGAAGAAGAAATCGATTTAACTCCTGAGAAAATTTCTTTGGATATTGTTTTTGAAGATGAAAATGTTATTTTAATTAATAAACCTTCTGGGATGGTTGTTCATCCAGGAAGTGGTAATTTTCATGGAACAATGGTGAATGCTTTACTTTATCATACTCAAAATTTAAGTGATTATAATGGCTCCTTTCGGCCTGGAATTGTTCATCGAATTGATAAAGATACTTCAGGTCTTATTTTGGTGGCTAAAAATAATTTGGCTCATGAAAGATTGAGTGCTGATTTTAAAGAAAAAAAGATTCAGCGAACCTATCTAGCTTTAGTAAAAGGAGTTTTACCTCATCATTATATTACGATTGATGCTCCAATTGGACGAGATGAAAAAAATCGAAAAAGAATGGCTGTGACAGATAAAAATAGTAAATCAGCAGTAACTCATGTTGAAGTTTTAAAAAGATATGCTCAGTATACTTTTGTAAAATGTCAATTAGAAACTGGTCGTACTCATCAAATTCGAGTTCATTTAGCTCATATTGGTTATCCTGTTTTTAATGATCCAGTTTATGGAAAAGAAGTAATTCCTGGCTTTGGGCAGTTCTTACATTCTTATGAAATTTCTTTTATTGAACCCATTACCAAAGAAGCTCTTTCTTTTAAAGTGCCCTTACCTAAAGAATTTCAAGATTTTTTAGATCATTTAGAAAAAGATTTCAAAGATGAGAAGGAAAAAAATGATTAATGTAAAAAAGTAGTAAGGAAGTTCAAAAAGTAAAGAATTTTCTTTTTCTTTTTTTAGCTCTATTAGTAAGAAAAGAGCGTATCCACATAAAAAGAAAGAAGAGAATAAGGCTAAAAAGAGATCTTTTAAAAAATAAAGAAAATAAGTTGTTGTAATCAGGAATAAGGCATTACAAAAAATAAGGAAAAGTAAATCCATGCTTCGGTTTTCCTGAAGGAAAGATTTGATGATAGGAACACCAATTAGTAAAGTTGTAAAAATTGCTCCAAGTAAATAGTAAAACAAGAATGTCACCTCTTTACTAATTGTATGATTTCGGTTAAAATATATGTACGTGGAGGGATAGTCTTATGGATGTTATAATGGATCAAAAAGACGAATTATTAATGCGTTTGGTCAATTATTTTATCACAGAAAAAAATTATGCTCCCATTGTTGTAAATGGAGTTAGAGATGAAATTTGGCTTCAAAATCAAGAAGGACCTTATAAAATTATTCGAATTAATGCAAATTATATTCATAATAAAGAACAATATGAATTTGATTTATTTAAAGTGCGTAATGTTATGCGGCAAGTAAAAAGAAAAACTTTAAGTTGGTCAATGAATACATTAAATATTTTACTCAATGTGAATGAAAATGTTTCTTTAGATGAAACGAAAAATATTGAAAGTGTTTATGTGAAAAGCATTGAAGATATTGAATCTAATCAATTTTTAGATACTTTTCCAGATATTCAAGATAAATTATTATTAAATGAAAAAGGACTTGATTTGATTTTTAATGTAACTAACAATATTAATCGAAAAACAGCAAAAGAAAATAAAGTTTATGAAAATATTTTCAAACCAAAGAAAATTGTTGTAACTTATGCTTTAATTGTTATTAATGTTATAGTCTTTTTTCTAACTTATATTTTATCTTCAATGCATTTAGATGCCTATCAGTTGTTATTATTTGGGGGACTTTATACACCACTTATCAAAGCAGGAGAGATTTGGCGACTTGTTACTAGTGCTTTTTTACATGCCAATTTAATTCATTTACTTTTTAATATGTATTCTTTATATGTGATTGGTACACAGGTCGAAAATTTTATTGGTAAGAAAAAATTTTTGTTTATTTATTTTATTAGTTTACTTAGTGCTAGTTTAATGAGTGCAATTATGAATGCTAATACTAACATTGTTGGCGTTGGAGCTTCTGGAGCTATCTTTGGTTTATTAGGGGCCTTACTTTATTTTGGTTTTCATTATCGTGTCTATCTTGGAAGTGTCTTAAGAAATCAAATTATTCCTTTAATTATAATTAATTTGATTTTTGGCTTTGTTTTAACAGGTGTTGATAATGCAGCTCATATTGGTGGTTTAGTTGGAGGAGTTTTTGCAGGTATGGTTCTGGGAATTCAAAAGCGCGAAAAGTTTTATGAAAAAATCAATGGAGCAATTGTTTTAACTATTTACTTAGTCTTTTTAACTTATGTTTTGTTTTTTCGATAAAAGTTTGTCAAATGAAAATTGTTTAGTACTAACTAATATAGTTGGTACTATTTTTTTATTCAATTTATAAAAAAAACTCGTTTCTTAGATAAACGAGGTTCATATCATAAAAGATATTTTAAAAAGCTCTAAATAATCCAATTGCTACGCCTAAAATCGTTATATTAGGAAAAATGAATGGAGCCATAGTATCATTTTCCGGTTGAAGTCTAATGTGGCCATTTTCTTTATAAAAGGTTTTTAATGTCACTTCATTATCTTCAGTCATCGCGACAACAATATCACCATTGTTTGCAACATTTTGTCTTTTGACAATCACATAGTCACCATCAAAAATACCTTTGTTAATCATTGATTCACCACTGACTTCTAAAGTAAATACGGTTTCATTTTTAGGAGCAAATTGAGCAGGTAAATTAAAAAACTCATTTGGTCTTTCAATTGCTTCAATTGGATTACCAGCTGTAATTTTACCAAGAAGAGGAACTTTAATTACATTTTCATTGACGTTTAAATACTCATTTTCACCAATAATTTCAATTGTTCTAAATTTATTGCTCGTATTTTTAATTTTTCCGGCTTCTTTTAAGTGTTGAAGATGAACTTGAACTGTAGCAGGACTAGATAATCCTAATGCGGCACATATCTCTCTTACTGATGGAGGAAAGCCATGATCAGCAATATATTTTTTTAAAAAGTCAAAAACTTCTGCTTGTTTTTTCGTTATTTTTTTTTGTTCTTTCAATGAAATCAACTCCTAGATTCATATTAACATACATTTTGTAAAATGTCAAACAATTGTTCTCAAAACCATTGACACGAACAAATGTATTTGATAAACTGATATCAGAAAGAAGGAATGATTTATGGAAAAATTTTTAAGAAAGTATGGAGTTCTTTTGATTCTTTATTTGGTGATTATTTTTGGAATTGTCATGTTAAATGCTCGTTTGAAAATGTTAAATGAAAATGCTACGACGGTTATGAGTCGTTAGATTTTTCATTTACTATCTGTTCTTTTTTTGTTATACTTAATAAAGAATAAGAGGGATTTTATGAATCAAAATGATATTAAGGCAGTGAATGAACTTAAAATGCTTACAATTGATATGATTAATCGATCTGGAGGTGGCTATCCTGGCATTTCTTTAGGGATGGCTCCTGTTATGTATGCACTATTTACAAGAATTCTTAATGTTATTCCAAGTCAGCCTCATTTTTTTAATCGTGATCGAGTTATTTTATCATCTTCGCATATTTCAGCTTTATATTATGCTATGCTTCACATGGCTTCCTTTGCTGTTTCAAAAGATGATTTGATGAAATATCGGATGTTTGGTTCTAGTACTCCTAATTTGGCAGAGTTACATAATCCTCCTAGCGTAGAAGCAACTACTTCTTTTGCAGGAGATGGAGTAGGAATGGCTGTGGGTCTTGCTATGGCTAGACGATATCTTGATTCTTTGATTCATGAAGAAGATGCCAAAGTAAATCTTATTTCCTTTACGACTTATTGCTTTTTAAGTGATGCTGATATGATGAGTGGAACTAGTTTGGAAGCTTTCTCTTTTGCAGGTGCTCAAAAGTTAAGCAATTTAGTTTTTTTGTACGATGCAAATCAAATGACTTCAGAAGGAGCTACCACACATGTATTAGAAGAAGATTATGAAAAGTCATTTATGGCGAAAGGATTTTATGTTGATACGTTAAAAGATGCGACTAATATTAAGGAAATAGCAAGAGCGATTGAAGCTGCTAAAAATTCTAAAAAACCAGCTTTGATTGTTTTTAAAACGACTATTGGAAAAGATTCTTTTAATGAAGGAAAAAATATTATTCATTCGGGGACTCTTACTTTGGATGATACGAATTCTTTACGTCGGAAATACAATCTTTTTTTACCACCATTTGAAGTTTCTAAAGATTCTATCATTCATATTGAAAGTATGATGAAATTTCGAACTGACAAATGGGAAAAAAAGTTTCAAGAACATTATGCCAGAGCGAAAAATATCAATAATGCTAATCTAAATAATATCTTAAGTCTATTAGAGACAGGAAAAACAACAATTGATTTTTTGGCTGATCATTATAAATTAAATGAAGGATATCGAGAAACACTTATTGAATCTAATTATAAAGTGATGAATTTAATTGCGCAGAAAAGTACTTTCTTTTTGGGAGGTAGCGCGGGACTTAGTTATGTTTCTAAAACCATGATTGGTGGAAGTGATTTTCAAAATGTTTTGACTCCAAAGGGTCGTAATATTCGTTTTGGTTCTCGTGAAAGAGCGATGTCTTATATATTAAATGGGATGAGTCTTCTTGGATTACGGGTTTTTGGGTCTACTTATTTATGTTATGCTGATGAAATGAAATCTGGTCTTCGTTCTTGTGCGATTATGAATTTACCAGTTACCTATATATTTACTCATGATTCTTTGTATGCTAGTGAAGAATCTTCTTTAAGAATACCAGTAGAGCAACTTGAAATGTTACGGTCTATTCCTAATTTTACAGTTTATCGTCCAGCTGATATTACTGAACTTATGGGGGCTTGGGAAAGCATTTTACAACTTGCTAAACCAAGTGGTTTAATTGTTTCTAAAAATAGTATTCCAAAACTTCCAGGGTCTTCTTCTAGTGAAGTAAAGAAGGGGGCTTATATTATTAAAAAAGAAACGTCTCGTTTAGATGGTATTATTATTGCCACAGGAAGTGAGGTTGTCAGCGCGATGCAAATTGCGTATGATCTTACGAAAAGTGGACTTGACTTAAGAGTTGTTTCTATGCCTTCGATTGAACTATTTTCGAGCATGGGAAATACATATCAAGAGCAAATTCTTCCAAAGGGCGTTAAAACAGCAGTCATTGAAGCTAGCAATAAAACTGTGTGGTATCAATATGCAACGAGCGAAGATTATATTTTAGCTTTGGATGATTTCTCTTATGCTGGACCTACTTTAGAGGTTTTACAAAGAATGAATTATGATTATGACTCTTTGAAGTTAAGAATTGAGCAATTAATGCATTGATTCTTTTTCGACAATTTTTTGTCTTTTTTTTTGATATGCTATATTTGGTGATAGAAAATGAGACATTTTTATCTTTTTCAAATCAAACAAGATATTAAAAAAATAACTTATGATAATCCTTATGAATTATTTCATACATTAGAAACAATTTACTATGAAGATCGAAAAGATGTTTTACTGCGTTATCATTTTTTAAATCAGCTGATTGAACCTATGGCAATTAAAAAGATTGATATTGATCTTTTTTCTCATTATAAAGAAAATTATTTTTATACGAAATATAAAAATATTCATTCGATGCATGATGTATACCGCCATGAGAATACAAAACTTACTTTATATAAAACATATTTTACTTTGGAAACAAATGTTGTGAAACCACGTTTCTTTGAAGAATTGCAAAAATATGCTGATTTCTTTGTCTGTGATTTTGAAGAAAAAGACTATTTTTGGCTTTCTTCTTTTGAGCAAATGATGATTGGTTGATTCTTTTGTTCAAAAGATAAGGTATTTTCATTCATTAATAAATCATAACAAAGAGAAGCTTGTTTTTCATATTGATAGATTTTACTTTCTTTTTCTATTTTTAAAGGAAGGGCAAATTCTTTTTTGTTTTCTTTTAAATATTTTTGACCTTTCTTATTAAATCCCAATATGTGAACATAGCTTATTTGGACTTTAGCATCGGTTTTTAATATTCCTAAGAAAATATGCATAAGCATTCGGTGAATGCGATTGTACGTATATCGTTTGCTTTTTAAAAGAGATACTAAGTTTTGGTAATCTTTGGCTTTAACAATAATTGATTTTAATTTCCATTCTAATCCTTCATTGACGTCTAAATAAGCTTCTAAATGAGGATCTGTTGCTATTTTTTGTTTTAAAAAGGCAAAATATTTTTTTTCATCTAAAGTGTGAATTTGGTTTTGAACGTTTTCTGGAAGATAGGCTGAAATATCGATTTTGTTTTTGATTTTTTCCCGAATATTTGAAGCACTGACGATAAATGAAGTGGAAGTAAGATCATGATAGTTATTGGTTCTTTTGATAGTTTCATATGTCATTTTTTTCTTTTGTTTTAAAATTGCTTTAATGTAACAAATTCCTAAAATATCATTTGGCTCGATTCTGTTTTCTTTTAAAGAAAGACCTAAACGAGCAGGGTAATTTGTTTTTTCGGCACTGATTTGAAAATTTTTTTGTAATTGCTTTTTAGCAAGGCGAGTTAAGTATTTTATATCATTTGATTCACTTCCAAAAATAATATGAGATACGTTTAAAGATGATAGAAGGGTTATGGCACATTCAGAAAATGCATCGGCTGCTTGAGTTCCATATAAAACTGGTAATTCGATTACTAAATCGATGCCATAAGAAAGAGCTAAGTTTGTTTTTTCTTGTTTGGTTAATAAACTTATTTCGCCTCGTTCTAAAAAGTAGCCATTTAAACATAATATTAATAGATCATTGGGATATTTTTTTTTAATTTCATTTAAAAAGTAGATATGTCCATTATGAAATGGATTATATTCACATATGATTCCTATTGCCATTTTTTTCACCTATTACTAGTGTATCATAAACTTTGCTCTTTTTCTTGAGAAGTTTTTTCATATTTTGTATAATGAGGGTGGTGGTGTTATGAATGTCAATTTACGAGAAGTGCCTATTCGACCAATTCAACTAGAAACAAAAGTTCAGATTCCCAAGGAATATTATGAACATACAGGTATTTTAGGTTTGAAAGATGTTTTTCTTCATTTAACTATTTTTAAAGATTCTAATCAAGATGATATTCTTTCTTTTCAAGTCACTGGTAAATTTTTATTAGAGGATGCTAGAACCTTAGAAGAAGTAGAAGATCCTTTTCAAATTGAAAGAGAAGAAAAAATTAGTATGGAAAGTGAAATTTGTGGTCGATTTTTAGAAAATTCACAAAATACACTTGATATTCTTGATATTTTATGGGAAAATATTGTACTGGAAATCCCAATTAGTTTTACTTTGGCTGATGATGATTTTGCCGAAGAAACTACAAGGGAAAAAAATTTAGAAATCGATCCAAGACTTGCTCCTTTGCAGGAGCTCTTAGAGAAAGAAAAGGAGTGAGATTTTATGAAATTAGATCTTCAGTTATTCGCGTTGCCATTTAGAAGAACAAGCAAAACCAAGAAAAGAATGCGCAGAACTCATTTAAAAAAGGAAGTTGGTAGTATTACGACTTGTCCAAAATGTGGTGCAGCATTAAGACCTCATCGTGCTTGTGCAAAATGTGGATATTATAAAAATGAAGAAGTCATTCATGTTGTTGACTCAAAAGAAGAAGAATAAAAAAAATATGTTTATGGCATATTTTTTTCTTGGCTTAAAACTCTTTTGAAAGAAAAAGGTTCTTTAATTCCTTTCATAGAAGGATGTTTTAAAGTTTCGATGACTTCATTTAAATATTCTTTGTAAAGAAAAGGCAAATCAATTGTTTCGTTTTTCTTATCATAATAAGAAAATAAATCATTTCCAAATTCCCAACCCATCGCGATGTAATCACAAACCATTTCGATCAAATAGCATTTATAATCGGGACCTTTGTATTCTCTTAAAGATTCATAATGATGTAAATTTCTTTGTTTATGAATCGCGACGGCTTTTTGGAAAGATTTTTTTCTTTCTTGTTTGCTCATATTCCCTTTTGGATGAAAATAACGGGCATAAGCAATCCATTCTTCAGGAGTTTTCTTGGATTGATCATGATTGATAATTAAAGTATCTATTTGATTTTTTTCTTCTTCGGTAATGAGATTCTTTTCTTGTAAAAAATTTCTAATTTGTAACCATGCTAACGCGACCAAAAAAATATGTTTTGTGTAATGAGCTAAATAGGCAATTTCGTCACTATATAAATCCATGTCTTTCACCTTTATTTGTTATTCTAACATAATCTTATATAAAAGGGTAGAAAAATTTCTTCATAAAGATAATAAAAAAAACGACTTTTTGATAAGTCGCTTTGTTTCATACTCGAATTTCTCCGAGTTTTTTCTTCGTCTGGTGTTCCGGGCGAGATTCGAACTCACGACCGATCGCTTAGAAGGCGATTGCTCTATCCAGCTGAGCTACCGGAACGTTTTTTGACAACAATGAAATTATAATATAAATTTTAGGTAAATTCAAGCCTATATTTCTATTTTTCAGCTATTTTTAAGATATTATACGTTTTTTCCTTGCATTTTTCCTTATTTTATGTTAGACTAGCCTTTGTTTGTGAAAAGGGGGATATTATGAAAAAAAATTACGAACTTCGAAAACGACTTCTTTTTCTTGCATTTATTCTTTCATTTAGTAAAACAATGCCAGCTTATGCAAGTCAATCTTTTCAAGTAGGACCAGGTTTTGAAAATGTCATAGACACTCAAAATGATAGTGAAGCTTTAACAGAAGAAAATATTGTGATTGAAGAACTTGATTTAGAAACTGTTTCAAATGAAGAGGAAGAAGATGTTTCTGAAAAACAAGAAGAAATCAAAGAAGAAGAAAACTCTATTTTAGAAGAAAAAGTGATGTATGGTAAACGTGGTGAAAGAGTTCTTAATCGGAATAGTATAGCTGAGTATATGACTGATGAAGAAATTTTAAATTGGTATTTAAATTATTATCATATGAATATTTTTGATTTTAATCCTTTGATGGATGAAATTATTTTAGAATCTGCGAAAAATCAAGTGTTTTATGAAAGTCGTTATGATGTTGCTCGAGAGTTTTATGATTTAGCTCAAGTTTCTAATGAAGAAAAACTTGCAGCTATCTTAGAATATTCACATATCACATTAGAACAGGCCAATGTTGTAGCCGCGGCTATTTCGAAAGAAGGACGAGATGGTGGGACAGATTATGGACCAAGTTATTTAGTCGCGAATAATATTTTTGGACGACAAAATAGCGTTACTTGGCGAGCTTACTGTGGAAATACCATTTATGATCAAGTTATGAAAAAAGGCCAATATGAAGTAATTACGAAAAAAATGTATTTGGAAAATTTAGGCCGAACTGATTTAATGAGTTATCAAGCTTTTTTGGATCGGGGATATGTTGAGGCAATGAATGGAAAATATCAATTATATTCTACGCCTTATTTAGGATTCCGGGCGAAAGGAAAAGGCAAAGAAATTTTACCAAGAGATAATCACTATCGTGATTTACAAGCTGATTCTGATCGCTTTTTCCCTAGACCAATTTATCAACCAGAAACTATCTCTTTCCTTGCTGAAGAAGAATCACAAGATCTTTTTGATGAAATAACAGAGCAAGTTCAAACAGCTAGTTTAAAATTAATTAAAAAATAAAAAAGAAGCAAAAAGTTTCTTTTTTTTAGTTTACAAAAATTACATCTTTTACATTCAAAGAATCTTTCATAGATAGTGAGATAGCATATTTTACTTCTTCTAAAATTTCATCAGAAGCAAGTCCTTCATAGAGAAGAGGAGAGAAGCTTAAGAGCACTTGGGATTCTAAAATTTCATAATTTGATAACTGAGTTGAAGCATTTAAATAACTGATGAGGTTTGTTTTTTCGTGAGGCATGCTTTTTAAGTGTTCAATAATGACTTCAATTTTTTCTTTTTCATTATTTTCTAATAAAGTGACAGGGACATAGTAAGTATAATCATTTTCTTTAGCAATATAGTAAATTGTTGTTTTCATGACATTTTTAATGCTATCTACATGATAAGTTTTATTGATACCTATTTCTCTTGTTAAAAGTGGCGGCAGTAAAATGGAAGTATTTGGAACAGTTTTTAATAAATTACCGTCTACAAAAATGATAACGCCTTCTACCTCATCTAATTCGGTTAACGAATAGACAATGCATTCAATTAACTTTTCTTCATATCCTTTGGGAATTGATAAGAATTCTTTGCTAAAATTAATTTTTAACGTTTTTTCTTGCAGATCAATTGCTAATACTTTTGTTCCTTTGGGAATCACAGCTTCAAAGAAAGAAGGAAGATAAGAACTATATTTTTCCCCAATTGTTAAAATGGATAAAATATTTTTCGCTTCTTCTATGGTAGATGTTCCATCTACTAATAAACTAGTTCTTGCTACATAAGAAGATTTATCGATTAAATAGATGGAAGTATTTTGACCAGTTTCATAAGAAAAACTTTCATTTTTAATTTTCTCTTCGGTTTTAGGAAAACTCATGGTGACTAAAAAAATAATTAGAGCAAAAGTTGTGATAACGAGTTTTCTTTTAATTGATTCTTTAATCATGCATGATCACCTTATTACACTGTATGCTTTTTTTCTTCTTCCATGACAAGAAAAAAGAGTTTTTCTAACTCTTAAATTTCAATTTCTCCCAATTTTAGAAGTTCTACCACTGCACTTGCTCGTCCTTTGACTTCTAATTTCTGCATTGTATTTGATATATGATTTCGGACAGTTTTTTCACTAATTTGTAATTGAGAGGCAATCTCTTTGGTGGTTTTATTTTGAATTAGCATTTCAAAAATTTCTTTTTCACGATGGGTTAATATTTTGTGTTTCAACTTTTTCACCTACTTCCCCATAAAGTTTTCTCTTAATAGTTTATGAAGAATTAGGGGATTGGCTCTAGGCGTTTTGAAATTTTACTGTGATATATTTATCTTTATCAAATAATTTTTCAGTTGAACGAATGATATTATTGGCAAGGGTACTATTATGATCCTTGCTTGCAATAGTAATACTAATCGTGTCATTTTTTATTTTGACAAAGCTTTCGAGATTGAATTCTTCTTTTATTTTTTTTTCAACTTTTTCTTCGTCACTCTTTTTTTGATTTAGAGCGATTAATGAATTGTAAGCGTTGTTTTTTTCTTCGCTTGTTTTCGTACTATCTAATAAAATGGATTGATAATTTTCCATTTCTTTTAAAACACTTTCATCTTCTTCTACTCGTAAGGAAACTAAAAGTGAGCTTTCTTCGACATCTACATTTACTAATGCTGAATCATTATTGGTCATGTTTTCGATGATATTTTCTAAATTTGAATCATTTAAAGTTACATAATATATGGATAAAACTAAAATTAAACTAAATAATGTAACAAACCATACACTTTGTTTATTAATCATATTTTCCCTTCCTATCTACCTCATTTTATGAGAAAATAGAAAAAATATTACATGAAAATGATTTTCCTATGCTATAATAAAGTTAGCAAAGGTGAAGGGTGAGTTATGTATCAAATCTCTTTGTGGTTTATGAAATTTATTCTTTTTAGCATGATTGGCTACATTGTGGAAATGGTTGAATGCGCGCTTGATGAAGGAAAATTTCAAAATCGAGGTTTTTTCTGTGGGCCTATTTTGCCAATTTTTGGAATTGGTTCTCTTCTTTTAATTTGGCTTTTAAAGCCTTTATCTGATTTTTGGTGGCTTGTGTTTTTCTTGGGTATATTTATTACCACTACTTTAGAATATTTTGGAGGATATTTAATTGAAAAAGTTTTTCATAATAAATGGTGGGATTACAGTGATGAAAAATTTAATTTGCATGGACGAATTTGCCTTAAAAATTCTATTCTTTTTGGGATAGGGTCGGTGATTATTTTATATTTTTTAGATCCTATTATTTCTCGTTTTTTAATTCAGGTGAAGGATTCTTATTTAATTGGATGTTCGATTGTAATTGGCCTTTTGTTTTTTCTTGATGCTACATATTCTTGTATTGTAGCTTATAATTTAAGAAATCATATTATTGTTGTGGAAGATTTAAAAAATCAAAAACTTGCAAAAATTCCAGGAATGTTTGAAAAAATGCTTACCAAACGATTAAAAAAGATGAGACGACTTCCGCGAAGACTTTTCCATGCTTTTCCAGCTTTAGTTCGAATTTATCCAAAAGAGTTAGAATTGATTCGCAAAATTGAGGAAAAGTTAACTAATAAGAAGAAGAAAAAAAAGAAACGAAAATAACTCCGAAAAGGAGTTTTTTTGTCAAGAAAATGTCAAAAAAGAGCTGAAAAAGAAAAAAATTTGCTGAAAAAAAAGGAAATCGCCGGGTGTATCCGGAATATATAGGTAGGAGGTACTTTTTGGATGAAGCAAATTTTGCAACGAGATTTTAGAGATTGTGGTGTTACTTGTCTTTCTTATTTGATTCAATTTTATCATGGATATGTGCCCATTGAAACATTAAGAGATGATACATTAACAAATCAAGAGGGAACAAATGCATACTTTCTCGTGGAAACTTTAAAAAAATATCAATTTGATTCTTATGGTTTAAAAACAACTTATGATGCTTTAAAACAATTTTCTTTGCCAGCTATTTTACATGTTGTTTTGGATAATGGTATGCATCATTTTGTAGTTTTAACTAAAGTCCAAGGAAATAGGGTTACTTTGATGGATCCTGCTTCAGGGAAAAAAGTACTTTCTAAAATAGAGCTTGAGCATATTTGGGATGGTGTTATTTTACTTGCTATCCCAAGAGGAATGATACCTAGACTTCCAAAACCAAAAAGTGTTTTCTCTCATTTATTTTTTCTTACAAAAAAAGAAAATAAGTTACTCGTTTTTCTTTTTCTCTTTGGACTTTTTCTTGCTATTCTTTCAATTCTTACTAGTTTTTATTTAAAAATAGGAATGCAGTATGTTTTTGTTTTAGAAAAAAAGGAATTTACGAGGTTACTGATTGCTTTTGGTTTTCTCTTTTTCTTTAAAATGATTTGTCAATATGGAAAAGAATCATTTACTCTCTATTTAGATCGGAATGTGGATGCCAACTATTTATTTCTTTTTCTTTCTCATTTATTAAAATTGCCAATTTTTAAATTTCAAAGTTTTCATGAAAGCGAATTATTGACAAGAGTCGAGGAAGCAAAGGAAGTAAAAGATTTGTTTTTATCTATTTGGATTACTTTTTCTTTAGAAGTTTTTTTAGGAATGGCTGCTTTTGGAGTGTTATTTGTTATTGAATGGCATTTATCAGTTCTTTTGTTTTTGGGAATGTTTTCTTATCTTCTATTTAGTCTTTTTCTGATGAAACCTTTTTACCAAGTTGTATTAGAAAGACTGGAAACAAAGAAAAAATGGAATGAAATGGTTTATGAAAAGATTCATTTGTTTCTCACGATGAAACATTTTCATCAAACTAAGATGGCTTTAGAAAACTTAGAAGATTCTTTATGTGAAAAAGAAGGAGAGTGGGACTATCAAAAAAGAAAAACGCTTTGGTTTCAAGCTAGTAAAAACTTTTTTTTGGAATTTTTATTTTTCTTACTCATGACTTACGGGATTCTTTTAGTCGGTCAAGGGAAATTAACTATTTATGATTTTCTTACGTTTCAAAGTTTATATTTTTATTTTGTAAATCCTCTGAAAGAACTTGCTGATATAGCTCCTAAATTTTGTTATATGAAAGGAATTCTAAGAAAAATCAGTGAGACAATGAGTTTAGAAGAAGAAAAAGTTATTTTTAAAGAAGCTATTTTACCACCAAGCATTGAAGTGAAAGATTTTAGTTTTTCTTATAATGAAATTGAAGATCAAATCAAACAACTTAGTTTTAAAATTAAAGCCAAAGAACATGTTTTTGTGGATGGTCCGAGTGGCTCCGGAAAAAGTACATTTTGTAAAATTTTAAATAAAGAACTTTCTGGTTATCTTGGCTCTATTACTTTATCAGGAAAAGATTTAGAGGATTATACGTTATCGGAAATTCGTTCATCTATTGTTTATTTAAGTCAAAATGAAGCAATTTTTTCAGGTACAATTCGGGAAAATATCTTATTTGGCTGTGAAGATGATTCTTCTTTTGATTTAATCTGTCAAATTTGCTTTTTAGAAGAGATTGTTTGCCATAAGCCACTTCGTTATGAATCAGTAATTAATGAAAGCAGTATTTCGGGAGGAGAAAAGCAACGCATTTTACTTGCGAGAGCATTACTTCAAAAGGGAAGTTTATATTTGTTTGATGAAGCTCTTAGTGAAGTAGAAGAGGAAATGGAAAGAAAAATTATTTTGGGAATTCGTAAAAAACTAAAGGGAAAAACAGTTCTTTATATTAGTCACCGTAATCAAGGAGATGCTTTTGAAAGGAGGATTTCTTTTGTATCAAAGAAACGTCGCGCCTAATTTATATTTTTATACTCATCAAAAAATTCCTTTTTTCATAGGGTATGTTTTGTTCTTTTTTCTATTTTTTCTTTTTCTTCTTTTCCTTTTTTTCTTTCCTATTCCTAAAGTTGTAACGGGAAGAGGTATTTATTCTTGTGAAGAGGTGTGTACGATAAGTAGTTATCTTCCTTATGAAACAGTTAAAAAATTAAATGAAAAGAGTGAACTGTTTGTAGACAAACAAAAGATACCTCTTCAAATTATTGAATTTGCTGAAATGGAAGAGGTAAATCATGTTATTTATCAAGGAATAGTTATTGAAATTCCTAAGCAAAGTTATTTTGAAAAAGAAACCATTGAATTTACTTTATGCTTTCAAAAAGATACTTTTATGAGTATTCTTTGGAAATCTATGAAAGGAGGTGATGAATCATGATGAATAAAGAAGAGTTATTAGCTATTTCGGGAGGAGGAGTGAATCTTACATTAGTGGCTGGGATTTGTATTAGCATTATTACTTTTATTGGAGGTGTTCTTGATGGACTATCAAGACCTCTTGCATGTCATAAATGAAAGGAGAATGAAATTATGCGAATGACAAGACAAGAACTTTTCTTTATAAAAGGTGGTTCAATTACAGCAAGTATGATTGAAGCTGTTTTTAGTGGCTTACAAAAAATATTCGATTTTGGTCGAACACTTGGGTCAGCAATTTCTAGATTGTATACCAAAAAATGGTGTTAAGGAAGAGAAATCTCTTCTTTTTTATTTTCTTCTTCTTTTAATAATGAAGGAGGATAAGGTTCTCTTTTATCTGTTTGATAGAGAATATAATCGATACTGGTGTGATATAAGTTTGCCAATTTTTTTAAAATATCTTCTGTTAATGCAGTGCAACCAGTTTCTAAATAACTATAATTTCGCTGAGTGATGCCTAAAGATTTGGCTATTTCTTTTTGAAGGATGTCTCTATCTTCTCTTAATTCTTTTAATCGGTTCATATCTTTTCACCAAGTTTATTTAATCATAGTTAAATTCTATCTATTGACATTTAGACAAAATTTATCTACAATTAATTTAGAAAATAATCCATACTAATCAAGAAAGGTTGTCTTATATATGAAATCAATGAATCGTAAAACTGTTATTATTCTGGCCATTTTAGTATTAATATGTACAATGGCAGGTGTAAGCTATGCAGTTTGGCAAATGACATTAACCCAAGAAGATGATAATTTAATTACATCAAGTTGTTTTCAAGTGACCATGACAGAGAAAAATCCAATTAGTTTACAAAATGCAATTCCAATCACAGAGCAAGATGGAGAATCTTTAGTTCCTTATACCTTTACCATTCATAATGAATGTGGAGAAAATGCCTTGTATGAAATTCATTATGAAATATTAAATAATACAACATTTACTGAAAAAGAAGAACAAGAATTTATTAAAATTAAGTTCCAAGAAGAAAAACCAAAGTTCTTAAATAGTTTAGACAAAACAGACAAAACATTAAACAATGCAAGTAGAGCATATGTGATTGAAAGAGGATATATCAAAGCAAATGAAACAAAAAACTATGAATTAAAAGTATGGTTAGATGAAAACGTGACAGTAGATGATGGTGTTATGGGAAAAATATTTGCAAGTGAAGTAACAATCACAGCCAGATATGACAGAGAAATCCTAACAAGTCCAGAAGTAGAGTTAGTATTAAGTAGGTGTAGTGATGATATCATAGCAAGTGTTAAGACAAGTGGAAATACAATTGATGCTTATGAATACACAATAGATAGTGAAGATGCAATAATTAAAAATGAGGCAACACATGCTTTTCCAGATCAAGGAAGAGGAACAAGTCATCATGTTAAAGTAAAAGTAACAGATGTCTATGGAAACGTTACAGAAAAAGAAGAAGATATAAAAATACCTGAATATCCAACATTACTAGGAAAGAAAATAGGAGAAGATATAGAAGTAGTTACAGAAGGAGAAGGCTTATATGAAGTAACCCATTGTGAAGGAACAATAGAGAATGATGAATTAATAGATATTCAAAAAGAAGGATTGTTATTAGAAGAATACAGGTATGCAGGAAAGAATCCAAATAATTATATTACATTTAATGATGAAAAATGGCGAATTATAGGATTAGTAAATGTATTAGTACCTCAAGATGATGGA
>CANQFE010000020.1 GCA_947598285.1 uncultured Bacilli bacterium | reverse complement strand
TTTTTCGGAATTGGATAAGCATTTTGTAATTGAATGGCGTTTTCTCCATCAAAACTCATTTGAAAGCAATCTGAGGCGATTAAATTTTGATCTCTTTGCTCCAAATTCATCATCCAATAAGCAAATGAAACTCCTATTCCCAGAATTAAAATGATTATGATTCCAATTATCATGATTGTTTTCTTTTTCATTAAACCACCTCTTATTTTTTACCTTCATATTTTTATTATACCTGAAATATTTTATTTTGTTAAGTAGTACCTAACATATTAATTTAAATTTTTCTTCTACAATATTAGTAGGTGAAGCATATGAATAAGACTGAATATGATATAAACATATATGATACTATCCGAAAAAACATAAAAAAATACCGAAAAGAAAAAGGACTTACTTCTGCTGAACTTGCCGAAAAAGTAGGTCTTTCTCATGATTTTATTCGCCAAATAGAAAGTGAAAAAGCAGCCTATAATTTTTCAGTCGAAACATTTTATAAAATAGCAATGGCTTTAGATGTTCCTCTAGATAACTTTATTAAAAAATAATTTAACAAAAAAATACCACATTCACTTGTGATATTTTTTATTTTATTATCCATACATTTGATAACGTGAAGTAAAGCTCCATCCTTTTGAATTTGGAAATCCTGGTGGAGTAATCACATTACTTTTAGTAATAGAATAGCCATTGTAGTAACCTTTTTGAACTCCAAAATGCAAATGGGCTCCAGTTGTACAGGTATCATATCCACCATGAGCAGTAGAAGTAGAGTATCCTCCAACCCAACCTATAATTGTATTTTGATCAACGATATCACCAATGTTGACATTAAACTTTAAAAGATGATAATAATAAGTCGTAAAAGGTTCCCCATTAACATTAACATCTATAAATAACATATTGCCACCACATTTATAACGTTCAGTTCTTCCTGAAACGACTCCTGCTGCTGCAGCATAAACGGGAGTTCCTTCAAAAGGACTTGCCCCTCCAATATCTAAGGCATTATGATAACTTCCCCATCTTGTTCCGATTGTAGAAGTAATCGTACCTCTTTCTAGAGGTTTTAACCATGCTCCATTTTCAATGACATAGCCACCATTCACGGCTGGTTTAACACAATCTTCTGCTAAAATAGCATCGTCGCCTTTATCACTGGCATATTCTTGACATAAAGGGGTAAATTCCTCTAATTTTTTCTGAGCAGTTTGAATTTTTGTCTCAATATCTGCCTCAAATGCATCATAACCTTCAATGCTGCCATATAATGCACTAATGGCTTTTTGATAATTTTCAACATCCTTTTTTAACTTCTCTTGTTTTTCAATTAATTCTTGTCTTAAGGCTTCATTTCTTTTAATTTCTTCTTTTAAATTGGTAATTGTATCATTGATATGATTTGAAATTTGTTCAACTACAGCAATTCTCATAATCATATCTGTCACTGTGCTTGCTCCACTCACATATTCCACATAAGCATTTTGGCTTTGCATTTGTTGTAAATAAACTAATATATTTTTTACTTCTTCTGTTAATTCTTCTATTCTTTTTGTAGAAGCTTCAATTTCTTCTTCTACTCGTATTTGTTCTTCTTCAGCCGCATGAACATCTGCTTGAGCTTTTTCAATTGCTGCTTGTTTGGCTGCTATCTCTTGTTTTGCTGCTTCTGTTTTAGCATCATTTTCAGCTTTTTCTTTTTTTAAAGCTTCTAAATCTCTTTTTAAATCTCCCAATGTTGGCTTTTCTGTAGAAGCTGCGACTGGCGAAATGGCAAAACTAAAGCAAAAACAAATAAGTACTATATAACAAATGATTCTTTTCATATCTTTAAATGCTTTCTAACGGATAACCATGACCCGATCATACCCACTATAGATCCAATGGCTACTAAAATGAAAGAGACAATGAAAACAAATGGGAATGGCGGAACTAAAGTAATAATTCTCGTAAACAAATAGCCATGTGTTTCATTATATAAGATGGTATATCCATAAATACTTAATAAAATCGGTAAAATACTACCAAATATTCCTAAAATAAATCCTTCAAAAACAAATGGTAATTTAATAGCAACATTACTCGCGCCAACTAAACGTTTAATTTCAATTTGCGTTTTTCTAGAGAAAATCGTAATTTTAATTGTATTACTAATTAAGAAGGAAGTTACCACAACTAATGCAATGACAATGCCTGCTGTCCCAATACTAATCGCATCAAAGATACCAATAATATTTTCAACCATTCCTTCGCCATATTCAGCACTTTGCACAAAATCATATTTTCTTAATTTTTCAGCTGTTTCTTTTAAGTCGCTTACATCTTTTACCTTGACAATAATCGAATCTAATAAAGGATTATCTCCTTCTAATGATTCAAAAGCAGTAGCTAAATCTTCGCTTTCTTTTTGCATCTCTGACTTAAATTCTTCTTTTGATTTGATCCGATATTCATCAATGTTATCCATTGTTTTCAAATCATTTTCAATTTCTTTTTTCTGATTTTCCGTGACATCTTTTTTCAAATAAACCACAACTGTTAACTCATGCTCTAATGTTTTGGTAATTTGTCTTACATTATAGGATAAAAACAAAGATAAAGAAACAAGAATTAAAGTAATGGTGATACAAATGATGGAGGCCATTGATAAGGGTAAATTTCGAAAAATACTCTTAAAAGAATCACGAACGCTTCTTCTTAATATCCTTAGTGCTTTCATGTACTTTATAACTTCCTTTCTTCGTATCACTCACTAGAACCCCATTTTCAAAAGCTAATACTCTTTTTTTCATTTTGTTTACTAGTTCTTTATCATGAGTGGCCATAATAATTGTTGTATCACTTTCTTGATTAATTTTTTCTAATATGTTCATAATTTCTTTGGATGTTTCTGGATCTAAATTTCCCGTTGGTTCATCACAAATTAATAGTTTAGGATCATTTACTATCGCTCTTGCAATCGCGACTCTTTGTTGTTCTCCACCAGATAATTCATTTGGCAAGTTTCTTGTCTTTTCTTTTAAACCAACAGAATCGATCGCTTTTAATACTTTGGGACGAATTTCACTATTAGGAAGCCCTAGCGTTTCTAACGCAAAAGCAACATTTTCATAAACTGTTAGCTTAGGAAGCAATTTAAAATCTTGGAAAACAACTCCTAATTTTCTCCTTAATTTATAAACTTTGGAATTTCTTAATTTAGCGACATCAATCCCACCTACAATAACCTGACCATTTGTTGGTTTTTCTTCTCGATATAACATTTTAATAAATGTTGATTTCCCTGAACCAGTAGGACCAATGACAAAAACAAATTCTCCTTTATCAATAGATACACTTAAATCAGCTATGGCCGTGGTTCCATTTTTATAAATCTTATAGGTATGTTCTACTTTAATTAACCTCATTTACTGCACCTCATATTCTAAAAATCATTATACCATATTTTCTTTCCTAGATAAATGGTAAATTCCTCCTTTTCATTCCTCCTTGAACTTCATAACAATCATGAATGACAAAAAAGGCAGAAGGATCAATTTGTAAGACGATTTCTTTAAACAAATAATAATCTCGATTTGGAACAACACACATTAATAAATTATTTTTTTCTTTGGAATATCCTCCTTTGGTTTCTAAAATAGTGACTCCTGTTTTCAGTTCATTTAAAATGTAATCTTCCACTGCTTGCCATTCTTTGGTATAAATAAAGAATAGCTTGGAGTCTGATATCCCAATAATTATTTTATCAACAATCATAGTATATAAAATTAAAATAATAATAGCATAAATAAAATGATTTAAACCAAAAGCAAAACCACCTAAAAGAATAATACAAATCTGTGTTAAAAAAGCACATTTTCCTTCTGGTAAATGTAAATACTTATGAAGAATTTTCATAACGATATCAGATCCACCTGTATCAAAGCCTGCTTTATAGATAAGCCCATTTCCAATTCCCATCAAAACAGATACGGTTAAAATGAGTAAAATAGAATTATCAAAATAAATATAATAACGAAGTAAATCAGCCAAAGGCGCGGTTAAAGTAATAAAAAATGGATACAAAATACTCCCTAAAAGAGAAATACTTGTCTTTCGAATTCCAAGTACAAGAAAACTTAAAAACAAAAGAAGAAATGAGGTAAGATATAAAAAGATTTGATGATTCCAACCAAACAAGCTTTCAAAAAGAATGGATAACCCTGAAGTTCCTCCAATAATAAGCTGATTCGGTCTTAAAAACAAATTATAATTTAAAGCAAGTAAAAAAATTCCCACTAAAATCATAATAAAACGGGGAAAGAGATCTCTCATTTGAATTTTATCGAGTAATTTCTTACGGTCCATTTTCTAGCCCCTTCTCTTTATTCATTATAACGAACTTCTAAATAAATTGCAACTCACATAAAATAGAAAAGAGGTGAAAAATAGATGAATGGTAGTTTTTTTAGTAATCCAACATTTCCGAATTCCCAAAGTCCTACAGCCATAAGTCCTCCAGGAAATCTTTCTAGTCAAACTTCATTTCCTTTAGAACAAAGTTTAATTGAAAACATTTTACGATTAAATCGAGGAAAAAAAGTCAAAGTTTATGCTTCTTACCCTGACTCTAATGAATGGCGAGATAAAATTTACAATGGAATTATTGAAGAATCTGGTCGAGATCATTTAATTTTATCAGATACAACAACTGGAAATTGGTGGCTTATTCGGATGCTTTATGTTAATTATGTTGAATTCGATGAAAAAATTAACTACAATCCTGATTATTCAGACACTTTTGATTAATTCAAAGGTGTTTTTTTACCAGCTTTTTAAAAGTTTTGTAAGACTTTCTTTTTCGTTTTTTAAAGTTGTCCTTTCTCCATGCCCTGGATAAATTTGAATATCTTCTTGAAAACGATCCAAGAAAAGGCGAATTGAGTTTTTCATTTCGATTTTATTTCCTCCTAAATCGATTCGTCCAATGGTACCTTCAAAAATAAAATCACCAACAAAAACAGCATTTAATAATGGAAAATAAAAGGAAAGAGAATCTTTCGTATGTCCTGGAGTCGGAATGATTTCATAATCAAAACTGCTTTTTCCTTCATTGTGTTTGAGATGATAAAAATTTTCTAATTGGAAAAGGGCTCCCGTATGATCAAAATGAGAATGAGTAAGAAGTATTTCTTTTACTTGATAATCTTGAACTGCTTTTAAAATAGTATCAAATTCACTTCCTGGATCAATAATTAATGCTTCTTTTGTTTGAGCATTGAAAATCAAATAACAATTTGTTTCTAATTCTCCTACAATTAATCTTTTTATTTCTAACATATATTTTCCTCTTTTCTTTGTCATTGTAAGTTTTTTTGGAAAAGAAGTCAAATCCTCTTTTGCTCTCTTTACAAAGAAGAATGAAAAATGATAAAATACAATTAGAATCAAGGGTGATAGAAATGGGATTATTTGGAATTATATTAATTATCGTGGCATGTGTTTGTCTGGTGGCTATTTTTTATATCTCTATTTATAATAAAATCCAATTAGAATTAACCAAAATTGAACATGTAGAAGGATTAATAGATGAAGATTTACGAACAAAATATGACCTTATTTTAAGAGCAGATGATGCAATGAAAAAAAGTGACATAAAAAAAGATTATTTTAAAGAATACCGAAAATTAAAAGAAGAAAAAATCAGTAACTTTGATTTAGAAAGAAAATTAAAAGAAGCTGAGATGATGATTCATAATCTTTATCATGATAATCCAGAACTAAGTTTAAATGAAAATATGGACGAAGTGATGCGTGATTTTAAAATCGTAAATGAAAAACTAATTGCCGGTATCTCTTACTATAATAAAAAAACAAATCTTTTTAATGCTTATATTCGAAAATTTCCAAATAATTTTATTGCCAAAATTCATCATATTTCCATCAAAACTTTTTTTGATACCAAAGATATGACTGATACGGATATCAATGATTTTAAATTATAAAAAAGCAGTTTCATTTTTTGAAACTGTTTTTTAACGAATTAATGTTGTAAAATCAGCAATTTTCCAAGTCTCTTCTTCTTTTTCTAAATGAAACTGATATTTATCATCACGAGCACAGATGTTTTCTTCATCACATAAAAGAATATTAATAATTGCGGTGATTTTGTCATTCGTGGCATTTTCTAAAATCAATTTTTCTTCGGAAACATCAAATTTAGCAATCGCACTTGTGACATAAACAAAATCAAATAAATCTTTTCGGGCTAAATAAAGTCTCGTTTGAAAAAAAGTATCAGATTTGGGAACAACTTCTTCAAATTCATTCCAAAACATACCATAAGCATCAGTTGTTAACAAGCTTTGCAATTGTTCTAGAAATTCCCTATCTACTACTAAATATTTTTCATCGTCTTCTTGGGTATATCCTTGGGCGACTTCACTTACTGTATAATATTTTGCCGTTTCAAAAAATTCTTTTAATTCAGTTCTTTTTTCTTCGACAAATAGTCTAATTTCTTGCTCGGTCATATCACTAGAATTATGAAAAATAATCTCTTCTTCCACAGGGTCTGTATTATAGTCAACGGTTTCTCTACTTTTTACGAAAGTCATCACAACCAAAATTACTAAAACAAATAAGAAAATACAAACAGATGCAATTCCTAATCTCATCCACTCTCTTCGATTCATTTCGATTCCTCCTTTAATAAGCTTTTCAACTTAAAACGAATTCTTTGTATAGTATTATCAATTTGTTTTGAACTTTTGTCAAGTATATTTGCAATTTCAATATAATTTAAACCTTTTAACATATATAAAAAAACTTCATACTCACTTTTCGAAAGAATTTTCCTGGCTTCTTTATAAAAATCTATTTTGGTTTCTTTTTCCATATATTTTTCTCCTGGGTCTAAGTGAACATCACCTAGGAGTTCTTTTAAAGAAGATCCTTCTTCATCATAAACATAATCTAAAGATAAGCTATCTTGAAACATTTTATATTTTTGAGATTGATGCTTTGTAAGATAATTTTGTAATCTTCTTTCAATGCATAATTGAGCAAAGGTTTTAAAACTAGCATCTTTTTCACTATCAAAATGATTAATCGCATCAGTAAAACCAACACTTGCTTCTTGAAGTAAATCATTTTTTTCTAAACCAAGTTTTTTAGCAGCTAAAGCATATTTTTTTACCAATTGTTTAATCATCAATTCATATTTTTCATAAAGACTATTTCGAACTTCTTCATTGGACTCACAAACCATTTCTAGAAGTATTTTATCTTCTTCTTGTTCATACTTCATGATAAACCACCCATTTTAAAAATTAATATTCCCGCGGCGACAGAGGCATTTAAACTATTTACTGTCCCTTTCATGGGGATTTTAATCACTTCATCACAGTTTTTTTGAACCAAAGTACTGATTCCTTTTCCTTCATTTCCAATGACTAAAGCTCTTTTTCCTTCAAAAGTCATTGTTCTAATATCTGTTCCATCCATATCAGCAGCATAAACAAAGAAATTATTCTTTTGAAGTTTTTTTATTGTCTCAACCAAATTTGTCACTTTTACAATCGAAACAAAATCAGTCGTCCCAACACTAGTTTTCACTACAGTATCGGTGATATCAATACTTCTATCTTTGGGAATAATAATTGCTTTCACTCCAGAAGCTTCACAAGTACGAATAATCGCCCCAAAATTATGAGGGTCTTCTAAATGATCTAAAATTACCACCATTTCTTCTTCTAAAACACTTTCCAAAGAAGCATATTGAAAATCATTTCGTTCAAAAACAATTCCTTGATGATTTTGTTTGCACATTTTATCTAAAATATGAGGTTCTACTAAAACATAATGAATATTTTTTTCTTTTAAATATTGAAATAATTCTCTATCTTTCTTCGTATTACTAATATAAACTTTTTGAATTTTTTTAGGATCTGTCATATATAAGACATTTTTACCATAAACTTGCATACGACACCACTTTCTAAAACAAGGCTATTATACAATACTTTTGTTTGGGATGCAAGATACTAAAAAAACGGAAAAAATTTTTTCCGAATCAGTATTACCTTTGAGCCCGTAATCTCTCATCACGCGGTCAAGACAAAGATACACGAATAATACTGGTGTGTATGATACTTATTATTTACTTTTCTTCTTTCTTTATCATGCCTTTTTTTTCCAATCGATTTACTTCATCAGCATTAATTGCAATCCCAATTGCTATAATATAGGAAAGAATATAAAACCAAATCATTAAAACTACAAAATGAGAAAGTCCTCCATAAAGAACATCATAATGAGCAAAATGATTCACATAAAAAGAATAAATTCCTGTACTTACAATAAAACCAAAGGTCGTAAATAAAGAACCTTTTGTAGTCGCGGCACTAGGAATATTGGTATCTGGTGCAAAAGTATAAATAATTTTAATCAAACAAAACATTAAAATCCAAGAAATAGGACCCTTTGATAAATGAATTAAGAAGACAATCAAAAATGTCACTGTTCGATTCATATTTACATAACGAACTAATTCGATAATCCGATCTCCAAATGCTGGAAGAAATAAGAAAAATAAAATCAAAGAAATAATAATAAAAGTCATAGCCATTGCTTTTAAACATCTTCTTAAATAACTTTTATTCGGAAAATGATAAAGTTCATTAGAAATAACAATGATTGAATTTGCTCCACCACTTGCCGCGATAAAAGCAACTGTAAGAGGAAGAAGAACTTGTGGTGAAAACTTGATTTCTTCAATAACCGGCATAATCAAACTACGGATACTTTCTCCAAAAGCTTTCAACAAAAATTCACTTATAAATTCAAAAGAAACATGAAAAAAAGAGGCTCCATAAGCGATTAAAGTAATGGTAGGAACAATTGCTAATAAAAAAAAGAAAGCAAGAGTTCCTGGTAAAACGAGCATAGGTGGTCGTCTTAACAATTCCCATAAGCGATGTAAAATATGGCTTGCTCTTTCTATCACTTTCATTTTTCCTCTTCCTTTTTTTCTTCTTTTTGTTTTTTAATATCTAAAACACATTCATTTAAAGCATCTTCAATAGATTTTAAATCATCTAATATCATACTATAAGATACCGTCACCCCATACTCAAATGGTAAATTTTTAAATTCTCGTTTTAATTTATTTAAATAACTTGTAATTTGTTTTTGATTATAACCAATAAGATAAATCAAAAATTCATTTCCATCCGTTCTGATAATATCTGTATTATCTAATTGGGTTTTGATTAAACTATTCGCGGCAGATCTAATTTGTCGGTCGCCTTCTTCATATCCTAAAGTATCATTAATTTCTTGAATTTTATCTAAATCAATTACAATGACAGCTTGAGGATAAATGGTATTTTTATTCCAATGAGATAAATTTTCATTTAAATAATTTCGATTTTTTAATGATGTTAATTGATCAATATATTTTAGACGATCTTCTTTTTTGACTTTCTTTTGCATTTTCACCTTTTTATTTGAGCGGTAAATTAGGAATAAAATAATTAGAATAACGGCTGTCGCACATAAAACATAATGAGCTACAGAATTCATAAAGTTACCCCTAGCAGTTGTTTTTAAAGCACTGTAGTACCCTTGATTTACAAAAGTATTTGTATCAATATAATTTAAATATTTTGCTAATAAAGTATTTAAAGTTTCACTTCCTAAAGAGCGAATTTGATAAGTCGTATTAAAATAGCCATGATAACGAGAAACAAACTCTTTTAAAGTAGAATCAGCTAAGAATAACCCAGTTTGATGATCAACAGCAATATAACGATCTTTTTTTAAAATATCATTTATCTTTTTTGGTTCGTAAGTTTCTAGTTGTAAGTCTTTGATTGTGGACAAATTTTGATATAATAAAGAATTTTTTTCAACGTAAATAGTTTTTCCTTTCAAAGACTCCATCGAATAAAGATGAACATGATTCGTTTCATGAGCATATATATCAAAAGAAAGAGGAATATAGGTATCAATAATCGCGCCATTATTCATCGTCGTATCATAATTTGCATATAATGTAATTTTATTATTATTGAAATCTTTAATCATTTTCTTTTCATTTTGATATTTATTAAATTTCATTTCTACTTTTGCAAAATGAGAAAAAGAATTTAAAAGTTCGGAAAAAATGCCACCAAATGAATGATCTGCATAAACTTCATATGGTTCATGAACACGATATCCATAAGTAATTGATTCATTTTGTAATGAAGCTAAAGCGGTATCAGATATATTTAAATTTTCTTTAAATAATTTTAATTCATACGTATTTATTTTTTCCTCTAAATTTTTTTTGAGCCACTCCGCAGAATATTTTTTTAAAATTTGATAAAGTAAGGAATCCTCACTTGTAGAAACACAAAAATAACGTTTTAATTCACTCAAATGAAAAGCAATTGTTAAATTCTTTTTTAAAATTTGATCAATATATTCCATCCGAGGAATTAAAAGATAATCCACATCTCCCTGTTCTAAAGCTTGAAATAATTCAGCATCACTAGAATAGCTTGTAATAGATGTATTTTCTAAATTAGCTTTCGCATAATCTGCGCTTTCTTCTAAAACACCTATTTTTTTCTCTAATATTTTTTGATATTCAGAAATAGTTTCTTTTGCTTTTCCTACTAAAACATAATGATCTATATAAAGAGCAAATGAGTTTGGCGATAAATTATCAGCAACCGTAAAAGAAATCCCTGATATTTTATCTGTTTTATTCATTGTAATTGGATTAATTTTTAAATTGTAATTTTGACTAAAATCTTTTAAAAATTCATAAAATACTCCTTCGCCAAGTTTTCCAAATAAGTTTGTATCATTTAAAATAGAAATATTTTGAACAGTTGTCGCATTTTCACTAATCCATAATTTTTCTTCAGAAGTTAATTTGGTTTTATTTTGGAAAAAAAGGAAAAGAAAAATAGCTCCAATAACACAAAATAAGACACATCCTATAATAATTTTTTGATTTTTCTTTTTCATTGGGCATCTCCTTCCGTTTGAGGAGGCATTGGATTATTATTGTTCCAAATAATTTGAGAACGATTAATATTTTTAGCTCCCATAATAATAAATTCTCCTGAAGTTGACGTTTCATCACTAACTAAAGTGTAATGAATATCATACATAGCCTTCTTTTCCTCATTGATTTCTCCTAAAGAAGCTACGGCGATTTCTTTAGCTCGGTCAATCGTGACGTCTTGAAGTTCAATGCGAATATAAATAATTTTTCCTTGAGTTCTAACCTCTACTTCTTTGATTCCTTCATTTTCTTTTATGCTAGTAATAATAGCTTCCTTTTCTTCCTCAGTGACTGGATATTCACTAAGTCCTTCTAATCGATCTCCATATACAGAAGAAGAATTACCAAAGAAAAGATTAGCACAGACCACTCCTATAATAATAAAGCATACGATGACAACGATACAAAGAACAAAAAGGACACGATTATTCATCCATAAATCTTTTATCTTTTTCATTTTTTCACCCATTTCAATTGTATTACTATTATACCTTAAATTAGTCTATTTTGAAAGAAGAAAAAAAGGAATCACTGATTATTCCTTTGAAATTGATTCTTTTTACTAAGATTCAGTGTTTCGATTATTCCGAAATCTTAGTTTTGGATCAAGAATTGATTTACGCATTCTAATATCAGAAGGGGTTACCTCGACATATTCATCTTCTTCAATAAACTCCAATGCTTCTTCCAATGAGAACTTACGTGCTTTTGTTAAATTAATAGCTTCATCTGAGCCACTAGCTCTAGTATTTGTTAAATTTTTATTTTTACAAGGATTGACATCTAAATCATTTTCACGATTATGAATTCCTACGATCATACCAACATAAACCTCGGTTGCTGGTTCAATAATTAATGTTCCCCGATCTTGAAGATTCCATAAAGAATATCCAAGAGCTTTGCCATTTTCCATAGAAACCATCACACCGTTTTTGCGGCCTTCTATTTTGCCAACATAAGGTTTATATGTTTCAAAACTACGAACCATGATGCCTTCTCCTTTGGTATTGGTAATAAAAGCACTTCGATAGCCAATCAAACCTCTTGTAGGAGCCAAAAATTCTAAATGAGCATAACCTTCTTCATTTGTTGATACTACTTCTAGACTTGCTTTTCTTTCTTGTAAATCATTAATAATTGTTCCTTGATATTCTGAAGGACAATTAATAATCACTCTTTCAAAAGGTTCGCATTTTACTCCATCAATCTCTTCATATAATACTTCTGGTTTAGAAACACAAAGTTCATAACCTTCTCTTCGCATATTTTCTAATAAAATAGATAAGTGTAGTTCTCCTCGACCACTTACTTTATATCCATCTGAGCCTGGTAATTCTTCCACTTGTAAACCAACATTGGTTTGTAGTTCTCTTTCTAATCTTTCTTTAATATGACGAGTTGTCAAAAACTTACCGCTTTGACCAACAAACGGACCATCATTGACAAGAAAATTCATAGATAAAGTAGGTTTTTCAATATAGATTGGTGGTAATCCTTCTGGATGATCTTTATCACAGACCGTATCACCAATCGAAATATCAGCACATCCGGCAATAATCGCGATATCACCAAAATATACTTTTTCTTTTTCAACTCTTTTAATTCCTTCATTCACATAAAGTTTAGAAATACGAAAAGACTCATGACTTCCATCATTTTTGACTAAAGAGACATTCTCACCAACTTTAATCATACCTCTTGTAATGCGCCCAACACCTAAACGTCCTAAAAAATTATCATATTCTAAGTTACTAATTTGAAGTTGTAAAGGATCATTTTCATTTCCAGGAAAAGGTTTTACTTGCTTTAAAATGGTTTCTAAAAGAGGCTCAATACTTGTTCCTTTTTCTTCCAAACTATACTGAGCAATTCCATCACGGGCAATACCATAAATAATTGGAAAATCTAATTGTTCATCTGTAGCATTTAATTCCATGAATAAATTAAATGTCATATCAACAACTTCTGTAGGGCGAGCATTTGCCTTATCAATTTTATTAATAAACAAAATTGGTTTTAAGTTTTGTTCTAAGGCTTTTTTTAAAACAAATCTTGTTTGAGGCATAGGTCCTTCTGCTGAATCGACAATTAAAATAACTGTATCAACTGTCCGAATGACTCTTTCTACTTCACTAGAAAAATCAGCATGTCCTGGTGTATCGACAATATTAATTTTATAATCCTTATAATGAATAGAACAATTCTTTGAATAAA
This sequence comes from uncultured Bacilli bacterium, assembly GCA_947598285.1. GTDB lineage: Bacteria > Bacillota_I > Bacilli_A > RF39 > UBA660 > Ventrenecus. The sequence continues at coordinate 7,495 of CANQFE010000020.1, read as the reverse complement.
TTGTAATTCCTCTTTCTCTTTCAATTGAATCACTATCCATCACACAATCTACAATTTCTTCATGTTCATGAAATGCACCATTTTGTTCTAATAAAGCATCTACTAATGTACTTTTTCCCGCATCAACATGGGCAACCACAGCAATATTAATAATTTTATCCATCGAAACTCACTTCCCCTTAAATACAGACACTCCCAAGATAATACACCAAATTAAAAGAATTTGCAAGTAAAATTAGGTAAAATTTACGATAGACAGGAATCAATTCATTTGTTAAAATAATTTTAGGTGGTTTAAGATGGAAGTAAAAGAAAAAAATAGAAGTGAAGAATACGATACTATTTTTTCTGAGTTATGCTATAATTCTGTTTTATTAACCAAACTGCAAAAACTATATGGCTCTTCATTAAAATCTATATATGGAGAATATGAAAAAATATTAAATGAATATACTAGTATGTCTTTGTTTACTGGAGATTTTGTTTGTTTTTATCCACGTTTAAAATATCGAAAAGCCAAAATCAGTTTTGATGATGATATTGGAGTATTTATTTCCAAAGGAAATTCTTATTGTGAATATCGCCCTATGCTATGGAATGTTTCCAAAAATAATACTTATGTTTTAAATCGAAGTTTAAAAATTAATGCTGAAGATTATGATATTCTTCCAGACTCTTTACATCACTTTGAAACTTTTGAAGAGAAAATCCGCTTTTCTAAAGAACCAATGTACCAAGAATTAAAAAGACATTATGATGGTGGAATCCTTTTAAGAAGATTACAAAAAAAATAGTCAAAAAAAAATTGGCATTTACCAATTTTTTTTATTAAGCAAGTTCGACTTCAGCGCCAGCTTCTTCTAATTGAGCTTTTAATTGATTTGCTTCTTCAGCAGGAACGTTTTCTTTAATGTTTCCACCATTATCAGCAATTGCTTTTGCTTCAACTAATCCTAAACCTGTTACTTCTTTAATAATCTTAATAACAGCAATTTTGTTTCCACCAGCATTCTTTAATACAACTGTTTTATTAACGTCAGCAGCTTCTTCAGCTCCACCATTTGCAGCAGGAGCAGCTACTGCAACTGCACTTGGATCAACTCCAAATTCTTCTTTCATCATGTCAACTAATTCTTTAAGTTCTAACATTGTTTTTTCTTTTAAAGCTTCAATAATCTCTTTGTTTTCTAATTTTGCCATTTTTTATCTTTCCTTTCTAATTTTCTTTTTGTTTTGCAAGTAAATCTACTGCAATAGAGAAATTACGCATATGCTCCAGCAATCCTCCAGCAAACATAGTAAGAAGTCCTTCTCTGGATGGAATCTGTGCATATTCTTTAATTGTAGCAATATCTGCTACTGAACCACTGATGATACCAACACGAATTTGCATTTTTTCATGTTCTTTTGCAAAATTTGCTAAAACTTTAATTGGTTCTAATAGATTTTTTCCAAAACAAATGGCATTTGGACCTTCTAAAAAACCATCAAAGTTCAAGTTTAGTTCATCAAGCGCTCTTTTTAGTAAAGTGTTTTTGTAAATTTTTACGATAGCATCTGTTTCTCTTAGTTTATTTCTTAATTCACTTAATTCAGCGACAGTCAAGCCTTGATATTGAAATAAAATAACAGATTCACTTTCTTTAATGCTATTTACAATTTCACTTACTATGCCTTTTTTCACATCAAGAATTTTTGTGCTAGCCATAATGTCCTCCTTTGCTTTTATTTATAGAAAAAGCTCTAACCGATTTTCGGACGAGCTTAAAAAATACGTTCACGTCCCTCGGCAAGATAATTAAGGTTTCCCCCTTGCTGTCTTCGGTAATTTGCTTTTTTCTAACGTTATTATAATAAAATCCTTAAGAAATGTCAAAAGAATTTTGATCAATTTTAATTCCAGGACCCATTGTAGTTGAAATATTGATTGATGAAATAAATTTTCCTTTAATAGAACTTGGTTTCATTTTAGAAATTGATGATACTACATATTCTAAATTTTCTTGTAAAGCTTTTTCAGAAAATGAGCATTTTCCTAAAATTCCATGAATGTTTCCAAAGGAATCAGTTCGAAATTCCACCATACCTTTATTGATATCTTCAACTGCTTTAGCAGGGTTTGGAGTAACTGTATTTGTTTTAGGATTTGGCATTAATCCTTTTGGTCCTAAAATTTTACCAATTTTTCCTAACTCTGGCATCATATCTGGTGTTGCTACAATAACATCATAATCAAACCAGTTTTCTTTTTGAATTTTTTCAATTAAATCAACATCACCAACATAAAGAGCACCAGCTTTTTTAGCTTCTTCTGCTTGAGCTCCTTTTGCTAAGACAAGTACGCGTTTTGATTTTCCAGTACCATTTGGTAAAACAAATGAACCACGTAATTGTTGATCAGCTTTTTTGGTATCAACGTTACATTTAATCACAAAATCCACAGTGCTATCAAATTTTGTAATAGCAGTTTTTTTCACTAAATCAATAGCTTCTTTGACGCTGTAAGACTTATTTTTATCAACAAGTTTACTAGCTTCCACATATTTGCGACCAAATTTTTTCATTTTTTCCCTCCTAACTGTGGTTTATTAGCGGACTTATAAAATTATTCTTCTTCTTTTGTTTCTTCTTTATCTTCTTTACCAATGACCTCTACTTCAGCAGTAGATTCTTCTTTTGAAGATGCTTCCATTTCAGCAAGTTCAGCTTCCCGTTCAGCACGTTCAGCCTCTTCTTTTTGAGCCTCTTTAGCTTGTTCAGCTAATTCAGCATCATTGACACCTTTAATCGCAATTCCCATATTTCTTGCCGTTCCTTCAATTGTATTCATTGCTTCTTCGACTGTATAAGCATTTAAATCAGGTAATTTTGTTTCTGCAATGGAACGAAGATCTTCTTTGGAAATCGTTGCAACCAACTCATTAGCACCCTTCTTGCTACCTTTATTAATTTTAGCAACCTTTTTTAGTAAAAATGCAGCTGGTGGTGTCTTTAAGACAAAATCAAAAGAACGATCATCATAAATAGTAATCTCACATGGAACAACATCGCCCATTTTTTCTCTCGTTGCTTCATTAAATTTTTGACAAAAATCTTGAATATTAATTCCCGTAGGTCCTAAAACTGTACCAACTGGTGGGGCAGGATTTGCTTTTCCAGCTTCGATTTGTAATTTTACTTTTCTTACGACTTCTTTTGCCACGAAAATCCACTCCTTTCTTTGGAATTTTTTAAAATTTACGTGTAAGTGGTCTAGGGCGAGTCCGCAAAACTCCCTCCCACTTCATGCATTAACTTCATAATGCAATTAAGATATTATCATAAATAAAAGGAAAAAACAAGCAAAAATTCCCTATTTCTATATTATATGTTTCTCTATTCTCGTTTTATGTAGAAGTCAAAATTTTTCGAATAATCTCATCTGGTTTCAATTCTAAAGCAAAACAAATATTTATAAATGTATAAAGCTTAATATTTTCACATTCTTCTCTTTCAATTCTTCCATAATGTTTACCATCAATTTGAGCCATCTCCGCAACTTGTTCTTGAGTTAAATTTTTAATGGCTCTCTGCTCACTAAACAGAAATCCTAAATTTTTCAACCTCATTAATGCGGTGTCACCTCCTTTTTTATTGTGTTAGTATAACGCTTGTTTACAAAAAGGAGAGAAAAAATTTATGGAAAAAGAAACAGATATACGAGCTTTACTGTTAGATCATTTGAAGAAAGATTATTCGGTTGAAAACTGTGCATCATTTAGTAATGGCGAAAAAATGGGAATTGGCACCTTTTATAATCAACTCATTTTAAGAAACTTTAATGCTGATATATGGTGGTCTAATAAAAGACAATCAGCCTTTATTGAAAGTATTTTTATGGGTTGTGAACTTCCTTTAATTATTGTTTTTGAAGAAAAACAAAATGATATTACTAAATATCTTTTAGTTGATGGCCTAAACCGAATTGTTACCATCCAAAATTTTTTAAATGACAAATTAAGAATTTCACCCAAAAGCATCAAAACAGCAACTTTTTTAAAAAACAAAATTTTCTCAGAATTAGAGGAAGATGCCCGAGATTATTTTTGTGAACGCGGCTTGCAAATTTTAAAATATTCATTTGCTTACAAAGATAATGACCCTATTAATAAACTTACGAAAGAAGACTTAGATCTTATTGCAAAACAACTTTATTTTAGATATAACTCAGGAATTCAATTAAAAATAGAGGAAATTCAAAAAGCAGATTATCAAGATGATGAAGTTACTATCAAACTTGCCACTTATTTGAAAGATCAAGCACTTTTAGAAAAGTTAAAAATGATTTATTTCACTCCTCAAAAAAATTCCAAAACTTTTCTAGAATCTACTTTAATGTATGCAAGATTAGCTATCACTTCTTGTTATACTCCAATTGAACTTTTTTGCAAGCAAAAAACAACTTTAAATAAAATTGATTTTTTCTATCGTGATTATACTGCTGAAGTAAATAAAGAAATTATCGTAAATGATTTTTTAGATATCACTTCTTGTCTATATGAATTAGTTCAGCAAAAATATTGGAAAGAAGCTACTAGCTTACATAATCAATATTTTATGTTATGTGTCTATTGGTTACTTTTTTATCTCAAAAAATTCCATTTATTAAATTTAGCTCATTTTGATTGGCAAAATTTTATTTCTTATTTTCAAAATCAAGAAACAACAGAACCTCTTTTTTCCATCTTTTATGGAAGCCAAATTGATCGATATCAAGCGATTATTAATTATATGAATCACAACTATCACATCAATCTTCAAATTTATTTACCTAAAGAAATAGAAAACCATGTTCAACCTAAAGTAACTTCTTTTAAAGATTTACCGAAATATAATTTTCAGCTAGCTCGTGAAGGAATCACCATTGATCATTTGTTACAAAAACTAAAAAATAATCGATTTATTTTACGGCCAAGTTATCAACGGCATGAAATTAATAATATTGAAGCTTCTTCTTGTTTAATTGAATCTCTTTTTCTTGGAATTAATATTCCAGATATTCTTGTTTATAAATATGAAGATAAAAACAATCGGACAATCTTCGAGGTTGTGGATGGCCAACAGAGATGCTTATCTTTTTTAGGATATCAAAAATTAACTTATCAAAATCAATATGGCGAAGATATCACTTCTGAAAAAAATGGCTTTGCTTTAAAAGGACTTTCGGTATGCTCAGATTTAAATGGTCAAAAATATGCCAAACTACCTTTTAACTATCAAGATAAAATAAAAAATGGTCAAATTCGAATAGTATACATTCCAGAAAAAGAAAATCCTTATTTTTCAGTGAAAGATTATTTTACAAATCTAAATAAAACAATCATTCCTTTAAAGAAAAATTCTTATCGTTATTGGAATGTTTGTTATGATGAGAAAATCATGAAAAAAGTTGAAGAAATTGTCGCTGGTTCCAAATATGAGATTGTGCTTCCAAGAAAAGATTTTAAATATACTCCTCATCAAATTGTTGTTATTTTAGCATACCTATTTTATCATTCTAAACTTAATAATAGTTTTTCTATTCACCAAGTAACAAATTGGCTCGAAAATTTTAATATCAAAAAAAGTCAATTACATCTTACAAATCAAGAAGAAGAAATTGCAAAAATAAGACAAGATTACTTCCTTGCTTTTGATAAAACAGATCAATTTTTAACCAATATTCATAACTGGCTTACGAAAGAAAATAAAACAATCTATGATTTAATTCAAAAGAAAAACAAAATCTTATCTTCCGCTGACTACATCTGTCTTTACTACTTATTAAGCGATATTAATTCAGCCGATTTGATGAATAATTCCTCACATATATATCAAATTATTTTCGAATATTATAATGATTGTCTTACAAGAAAATTAACCCGTTTTGAAAAAATGAAAAATATTTCAAAATATAAAGATAGACTTAGTTTTTGTTCAATTAGAGATATAGAAAAACAAAAATTTCATCAAAAAATGAATGTGGCATTAGAAAAAATATGATATAATAGTTCACACAAACAAATAATATGAAAGAAACAGGAGAAAAAATCATGGAAAAAGAAAATAGAAATTATGAATTTGAAGCAGAATTAGAAGATCATCAACTTGGAAATCAAAATGTATATCGATTATACTATATGAATTATCATAGAATTGGAGAAAATTACAAAAAGAAAAGAAATAATATAGGTATTATTGATTGGCCATTCAAACCGTTTTTATTTCCTGAGAGCATAAGCCGTGAAGATGGATTTAAAATTTTATCTTACTTAACTGACTTTATTGAAAAAAAAGTAAATTTAAGCCCATGTTCTTATCAAAGTGTTGCTATGTTAAATAGTGTACTAGATTTAGAAAGATTAGGTTTTAAACGAACAAAAAAAGAAATAAATGAAAACGATATCATTGATTTATTTACAGTATCAGGAAGAGTATTGTTATTTAAAAAAAGTAAGCATTATCAAAAATACTTTGAATGGTATAAGGAAGGTATCACATATGATGAAGTAAAAGAAATCTATGATAAATGTGGAATTGAATTTTATGATCTAATTCTATTAGAAAATGCTGAAGAAACAAAAAACTCAAATAATGAACCTCAATTAACAAAAAAAATAAAGTTATAAATTTTTAAAAGATAATAATATGAGGCTTGATAATATAAAAACGATTTTGATGATGAATCGTTTTTATTTTCATTGAAATCTTACATGCTTAATATTGATCTAGTATTTAAAAAAATAGAAATAGTAAATTTTTTTCATTTCCTTACATAAAAAACATTTCAATTGTTTCATATCAATCTGATGCGTATGATGTAGTTATTTACAACTTTTACTATTAAAATATTCTTCTCTAGTTATTGAATAAGATATTAAATCATTTCTTTTGTTATCTTTATCAACTTATGCCATCATATTTCATTCCTGACTTTTCCATGACTTTACCACTTGCTGGATTATTACTCATATATTCTGAGCTTTTAAAGATTCTGTTGCATATCCTTTATTCCAAAATTCATCTCCATAGCAATATCCAATTTCACATGTTCCATACTGTAAAAATTTAGTTGATACATCAATAGTACTAATTACTTCTTTATTTTTTTTAATTCAACAATCCATCTAAAAGTTTTAGGATTTTCGTATTCTAAAACCCAATTCTCATATTGTTTTAGTGTTATATCAACAGTTTCATGTTTTTTCCACAAAACGTATTTGTCTACATTATCTTTATTACACCAATTTTTAAAAGCATTATAAGCATCTTCTACAGTTAGTTTTCTTAAGAATAATCTATTTGTTTCTATATTTTTTGTTCCTATGTATTTCATATATCTCATCCTTCATAACAATTTATTTATGTCAAAATTATTAACCCCCTAGATATTTTGACAAGTCTATTAAAACTACCTAAGGGGGTTATCTTTTTATATTAATATTCGAAAAAGTTCGAATAGATTTGTCAATGGTGC
>CANQFE010000019.1 GCA_947598285.1 uncultured Bacilli bacterium | reverse complement strand
ATATAATACGAGGTATATTTAATGTTTTTAAATCTTTTGAAGTTATTATTTTTTTGTCTTTTAAATATTTTAAAACTCTTTCTTCATATTTCATAATAATTGTTCCTTTCTAAATTAATTTTAACATATTTTAATTAAAAATGGAACATATTTTTAGTAAAAAAATACCATAGATTATAATTGTATTTAACATCTTTTTTGCTGTGCAAATAGTATAAATTTTACGGCGCATTTAGCATCATTTTTTTAATATTTTTTTTTAACTTCTTATGAAAAACAAGATCTTATTAATCAATAACATAGAGAGGAGAAAAGAAAAAAAATGGAAAAGAAAAATATGGTATTGCTCACAGTAATTGCAATAGCCACGCTACTAGTGGCAGTGGTGGGGGCTACGTTCGCTTACTTTACAGCAACAGCAACTCCACAAGGTGAAGGAGCGGGTTCAAAAGCAGACATCACAACAGCCAAGTTGGATGGAGCAAATGTAACTTTTGAAGGTGGAAATCAATTGGAAATGCTAACTTATCCAGGTGGTTTAGCTGTATATGAAGGTAAAGCGACGATTGAAAAACAGAAACCAGAAGATACAAATCACTATGAAGCAACATTTAATTTAAAAATAGAGTATATCAATGAAACAGATACTGATTTAACTTGGGAGCTTTATATGGTTGCTCAAGAGTATGAAGGATTAAATGCAGCAGAAGAAACTACTTGTGAATTAAAACAAAAACAAGTAGGAAGTCAAGTACAGCTTTGGTATGCAGATAAAAATGATGATGATGCAGATCCATCAAGTGATTCTGGATGTGATGGGGAAGCTATTACACAAGCAATAAATAAATTGAATCCAACAAAAATTGCAAGTGGTAAATTCTTAAAACAAAAGAGTATCAAAACGACAATTGATAAAACTACTCTTACACAACCTGAAATTTCAGGCGGAACACAAGAAGATGAAGGAAACTTAGAAAACAGAAAGATTAATACACAAGATACAAAAACAAAATACTATTATTTAGTAGTGAAATATCCAAACGATGGCAACCAATCAAATGATGTAGGAAAAAAGATAAGTGCTAAATTGTCCATTGATGGAGATATTCAGTTATCATTACACAAGTCTAATTAATTTTAAAAAATTTCTATCGAAAGATAGATTTTTTTTGATCATATATAATTAAGTATATATAATTAAGGAAAGATAATTTAAAATTTATAGTTGTTTTTTATAGCAGCTTTTGTTATAATTTCTTTATAGAGTAAAGAATTGGAGCGGTCATTATGGATCAAAATACAAATAAAGAACCTATGAATGAATCAGTTGACTATGAAGAACAATACAAAGAATTACTAGAAGAAGAAAAAGAAAATAGCCAAAAAAAATCATTTTTAATTTTATTAATATTATTTCTCTTTTTACTATTAGGAGTAGGCGGAGCTACATTTACTTATATTCAAATGTATAATTCTGGTGGATCTACTGGTGGTGGAACATGTAGTTTAAACTGCGATACTGATAATGATGGAAAATGTGATTTGAATTGTGATATCAATGGAGATAATATTCCTGATATTAATATTGATACAACTGGAGATGGAAAACCAAATGTGAATGTTGATTTAAATCATGATAATAAACCTGATTTAAATGTAGATTATAAAGGAAATGAAAGATCAACATTTAATCAGGATACCGATGGTGATGGTATAGCCGATCGAAATTTAATGAATCAAGATACAAATAATGATGGAACTTGTGATTTAAATTGTGATACCAATAATGATGGATGGCCAGATACCAATGTTGATTTAGATGGTGATGGCATTCCCGATGTTAACTTGGATCTTGATCATGATGGAACCCCAGATATTAATATTGATACGAATGGTGATGGAAAGCCAGATATTAATATCGATAACAATGGTGATGGTGTTCCAGATACGAATATTGATACGAATGGTGATGGAAAGCCAGATCTTAATATTGATGTAAATAATGATGGTAAAGGCGAAGTTAATCAAGATACCAATAATGATAAAATACCAGATCGAAATTTAATGAATCAAGATACAGATAATGATGGAAAATGTGATTTAAACTGTGATACCAATGATGATGGATTTCCAGATGTTAATGTTGATGTCGATGGTGATGGAACCCCAGATATTAATATTGATACCAATGATGATGAAAAACCTGATGTAAATCTTGATACGAATGGTGATGGTATTCCCGATGTTAATGTTGATACAAATGGCGATCAAAGACCAGACCGAAATTTATTAAATCAAGATACGAATGGTGATGGCAAATGTGATTTGAATTGCGATATTGATGGTGATGGATGGCCAGATATGAATGTTGATGTGGATGGCGATGGAGACCCAGATTTTAATATCGATTTAAATGGCGACAATAAATGTGATTTAAACTGTGATACGAATGGCGATGGTGTTCCTGATAAAAATATTGATTTAAATGAAGATAATATTTGTGATAGATTCTGTGATAAAGAAAACAGTAATTTAAATCAAGATTTAGATGATGATGGCATTTGTGATTTAAACTGTGATACGAATAATGATGGCATTCCAGATACGAATCTTGACTGGGGTGGGGATCGTTCTCCTCATTTCAATGTTGATACCAATGGTGATGGAACCCCAGATTTAAATAAAAGAGATCAAGATACAAATAATGATGGAATTTGTGATTTAAACTGTGATACAGATAAAGATGGATGGCCAGATACCAATGTTGATATTGATGGCGATGGAACCCCAGATTTAAATCTTGATATCGATAATGACAAAGATCCTGACTTAAATATTGATCCAGACTATGATGGAGATCCAGAAATTAATGTTGATACGAATGGTGATAAAAAACCAGATGTGAATGTTGATAAAAATAATGATAATAAACCAGATACCAATGTTGATTGGCAAAATGATAAAAATCCACACTTTAATGTTGATACGAATGGGGATGGAACTCCAGATCATAATTTTACGAATCAAGATACGAATGGTGATGGCAAATGCGACATCAATTGTGATACCAATAATGATGGATGGCCAGATACCAATGTTGATTTAAATGGTGACGGAACTCCTGATGTGAACGTTGATACTGATGGTGATGGAAAGCCGGATATTGATATTGACATTGATGGTGATGGCAAAGGAGATATCAACAAAGATACGAATGGTGATAAAATTCCTGATGATAATCCTATGAATCAAGATACCAATAATGATGGCAAATGTGACCTCAATTGTGACACAAATGATGATGGTGTACCTGATGTAAATATTGATGTTGATGGTGATGGAAAACCAGATTTAAATGTTGATACGAATGGTGATGGAAAGCCAGATAAAAATATTGATACTACAGAAGATGGAATATGTGATAAGAAATGTGATAAATCTGATGGTGGTTCTCTTGATATCACAACTCAAGATAACTTAATCCTTTATGTCACTTATAAACAAGATGTTAACGAAACAGATATTTCACCTCCTTGGGAATCAACTCAAAAATTAACAATTAATAATTCTACAAATAAAACGCTTCCTTATAGTATTAAATTTACAGATGTAAAAAATGATTTTAATCCGACTTCTGAATTTGTGTACTCTGTTTATCGAGATGGTGTTCAAATTGTTCCAGAAACACCAATACCAACAACTGATACTTATATTGTTCAAAGCTTATTAATTCCTGCCAATACTTCTTATGATTATGAAATTGTTTATCGGTTTATAGATACTGGAGAAAATCAAAATTATCAACTTGGAAAATCATTCCATACGCAAATATCTGTCGAAGCAAATTAGTTAGGAGAAAAATCCTAACTTTTTTCTTGCCAAAAAATCTAAAAAAAGTTCATAAGATGTTTTTTTTCCTTATTTTTTAGGTTATAATAGACATAAGAAGGTGAAAAACTATGAATTTAGAAGTTACATTACCTAATATCTTATTAATGATTTTCTCTACCTTTTGTTTTAGTGTTATTTTAGTTCCAGTCTTTAAAAAATTAGCTTATCATGTTGGCGCTTTAGATTATCCAAGTCCTCATCATTATTCTAGCAAAGAGCCAGTACCAACTACCGGTGGTCTTGCTGTTTTTTGTTCCTTTTTACTTGGATATATGCTTTTTGGAAGAGCCAATGTTCAAATGCTTTCTATTTTAATTGCTAGTTTTATTTTATTAATGGTTGGTTTTATTGATAATATTAAATCACTTAGTGCCAAATATCAATTGCTGGGTCAACTGATAGCTGTTTGTGTTATTATTTTTTATGGTCATATTACGATTGATAATTTTACGGTTTTAGGATTAAATCTAGTTTTTCCAGTTCCTTTTAATTATCTTGTGACTATTTTATTTATGCTGGGAATTATTAATGCCATTGATTTATCAGATGGGATGGATGGTTTAAGTAGCGGAATTTCGATGATTTATTTTGTAACAATCATTACAATTGCCATGTTTTTAAATTTAGCCGGAAATCTCGATTTTATGATTGCTGTGTTAATGATTGGTTCATTGTTAGGTTTTTGGATCTATAATTTACCACCAGCCAAAATTTATATTGGAAATTCAGGGAGTAATTTTGAAGGATTAATGATTGCTACTACGGCTTTATATGGATATAAGTTAGCCACATTTACTTCTTTAATTATTCCTCTTGCCATTTTAGCAACGCCAATTATTGATGTCTTCTTTTCTATTGTACGTCGTAGTTTAAAAAAGGAAAATCCATTTACTACTCCTGATACAGATCATCTTCATCATCAATTACTAAAAATGAAATTCTCTAAACGAAGTTCTTTAGCAATTATATATTTAATTAATATTGGTTTTTCATTCGCATCAATCTTGTATGCTTTAGGTCATATAAAATATGCAATTATAATCTATATTACGCTAATGGTCATCTTCTTATTTATTGTTTTAAAAACGGAAATTTTATTTCCAAATATGAGGAGAACGAAACATGAAAAATAATAAGATGCAAAAAATCACTGAAAACATAGAATATTATGGATTATTTCTTCTTCCTCTTTTGTTGCTAGGAAAAATTTGGCTTAATCCTGATTTTTATATGGGCATGAAAGGACTTTTCTTGACTCTTTTTTTGGGATATATGGTGTTTACTCTCATTAGAAAAAAAGAAAACTTTAAAATATTAGTGATTTTTCTCATTTATTTTTTCATTGAAATTTGTTATATCATATGTAAAAACGTGAATTTTTTGGAGCATTTTGTAACTTTTGTTGAAATTTTTCTTTTTCCATTTTCTCTTCTTTACTTTACAAATATGGAAAATAAAAAAATAAAATCTTCTTTTTTTGCTAAAATGTTTTATTATCTTTTGTTTTTGATCATAGGAATAAAGTTATTTACTCCTCAAAAGTTTTTTCTGATAGAAGAATGCCTTCTTTCTTTATCAATTTTGATGCCTTTGGCACTTTGGAAACTCTTAGAACATCATAATTACATGACAAAATGTTTAGGAATTTTCTTTCTTCTTTTTGCTATCGTTTTATTTCATTCTTGGGAAATGAGTCTTGTCTTTCTTTGTACAGTTGGCTATCTAATGAATCAAAAAAATAAGAAAAAAAATTTTGAAGGAAAAACAATGCTTCTTTTCTTAGTTAGTCTTGGGTTATTTGGATATATCTCTTTTCAACATTTCCATTCATCTTTTCTTCAAGAAGGAATTATTTCAATTCAAAATAGCACTTATGAATTTTTAGAAAGTCCAATCGAAGAACAAATTTTTGGTAATTTTTCAAAAAGAAATACTGTCGATTTTTTAAGGATTATCAATGAAATAGGAATATTAGGTTTTCTTTATTTTGTTTTTTGTTTAGGTGTTTCATTAAAACATTTAAAATTAACAAAAGAGAAATTATTTTCAATGCTTTTCATTCTTTTCTTTACTTTAAAAGGTGGTATTTTAACAAATGGTTTGATTGGCATTTTATCTGGAACAATCTGTGTAAAAATTCCCAAAGAAAAAAGAAAAATATTATTGGTATCCAATATGTATCCTTCGAAAAGATTTAAGCATTATGGTTCTTTTGTAAAAAATTCAAAAGAATTATTAGAAGAGATAGGTTTTCAAGTAGATATCGTTGTCAAAAAGAAAAATATTTCTTTTCCAGCTAAGTTTATAGCATATGTAAAGATGTATCTTATGGCAATTTTAAAATCTAATTTTGTTTCCTATGATTACATTTATGTCCATTTTATTTCTCAGTCTGCTTTCTGTGTTCTTTTTGCTCGTTGGGTGAGTAAAGATACCACATTAATCTATCATGTTCATGGTAATGATGTTTTACCTACAAATGAAAAGGAAAGAAAAAATATTCGGCGTAGTCAATTTGTGTTACCTACAGCTGATAAAGTAATCGTACCATCAGAATACTTTAGAAAGGGCTTGGAAAAGAAATATCATGTACCAAGTGAAAAGTTAATTGTTTCCCCATCAGGTGGAGTGAATCGTACTCTTTTTCAAAAATTAAATCAAGCTAATTGTCGTCAAAAGCTAGGATTAGATGAATCATCATTTTATATAGGTTATGTTAGTCGAATTGAAGAAAAAAAGGGATGGGATATTTTCTTAAAAGCAGTAAAGGATTTAGAAAATGAACCAATTTATGAAAAATTAAAAATTTTAGTTGTGGGAACGGGTTCAAAGCAAAAAGAATTTATAAAATTAGTAGAAGAGCTTCACTTAAAAGAAAAATTAATTCAAGTTGATTTTGTCTTTCAAGAAGATTTAGTCTCTTATTATAATGCGATGGATGTTCTCATTTACTCTACTAAATTAAAAGAATCTTTAGGACTCACAGCATTAGAAGCAATGGCTTGTGAAACATTTTTGATTGGAAGAAGAAAATATGGTCCGAAAGAATATTTAGTTGATGAGATAAATTCCCTTACTTTTGAAGATGATGAAGAATTAATTTTTCAAATCAAAAAATTTTTAAAAATGAATCAAAAACAGAAAGAAAAAATTAAGAAAAATGCAAGAAAAACAACCGAAAAATATGATAGTCTTAATGTAAAACAACAAATGAAAGAAATTTTTTCTTAAGAGGTGGATATGAAAACAGGAATAGTAATATTAAATTATAATGACGCGATCAATACAATTAAATTTTTACAACAAATAAAAGATTATCAATGCTTAGATAAAATTGTTATCGTTGATAATCATAGTACAGATGATTCCATAGAAAAATTAGAACCTTATCAAAATGAACATATTGTTTTGTTAAAAGCAAAAGAAAATAAAGGATATGCAAGTGGAAATAACATCGGCTTAAAATATTTAGAAAAACAAAAATTTGATTATGTATTTATCTCTAATCCAGATGTCATTGTGGAAGAAAGTGTCATGGAAGAGTTATTAAGAGATATGAAAGAAAATGAAGAAATCGCTTTTTTAGGGCCCAAAATTTTAGAAATGGGTCATATCACCAAAGGATGGCGTTTACCAACTTACTTTGTAGAGGTCTTATCAACCATTAATTTCTTTCATCGTTTTGCTTATCAATTGCAAAGATATCCAGAAGAGTATTATCAAGAAAAATTAACACAAGTAGAAGTGATATCTGGTTGCTTTTTTCTAGCAAAATTGTCTTTTTTTAAAAAAATAAATTATTTTGATACTCATACATTTCTTTACTATGAAGAAAACATTTTAGGAAAAAAAGCAGAAGAAAAGGGGTATCTTACAGTAGTAGATACATCACTAAGCGTGGAACATCTTTATTCACAAAGCGTTGATAAAACATTAAACAAAGTAAAAAAATATAAGCTTTTAAAAGAAAGTATGTTTTATTATGAAGAAACATATAATCATATTCATTTCATTAAAAAATTATTTTTAAAAATTTTATATCGAATCAGCTTATTTCTTTCATATTTAACTTTTTGGATATAAAGGAGGAAAATGATGAAACATATTATTATCATTGGATCGAGAGGATATCAATATCATTATGGTGGTTGGGAAACATTTGTTACCAATTTAGTGAAAAATACCCAAGACAAAAATATTCAATACTATATTCCTAACTTGACTGATGAAAAACAAAAAGATAAGCAAATAGATACTGTAGATAAAGTGATTTCGCCCAATATTTATGTTCCTAAACAAGGATTTGTGACAATGTTTACCTTTACGATAAAAGCAATGAATTATTTTTTAAAATATACAAAAAAAGAAAAAATAGAAGAACCCATTTTTTTACTATTGGGATGTAAGGTGGGGCCTCTTTTACCCTTTTGGCTTCCTCGTTTAAGAAAAAGGAAAGCTCATTTAATTATTAACCCTGATGGGTTAGAATGGAAAAGAGAAAAGTGGTCTTGGTGGATTAAAATTTGTTTTAAGATTAGTGAATATTTTTCTGTGAAATACAGTGATTTATGTGTATGTGATTCTAAGATGATTCAAGAATATATTACCAAAACTTATCAAAAGCAAAAGACTCCTACAACTTTTATTGCCTATGGAGCTTATGAAAATCTTTCTGTAAAAAGAAATCTAAAAATAAAAAAATTATTTGAAGAAAATCATATGAAAGAAAAAGAATATGCTTTAATTGTTGGTAGATTTATTCCCGAGAATAATTATGAAATCATAATCAAAGAATTTTTAAAAACGAGCTTAAAAAAAGATTTAGTGATTGTAAGTAATGTTGAAGAAAATAAGTTTTATCAATATTTAAAAGAAACTACTCAATTTCCAAAAGATTTAAGAATTAAATTTATTGGTCCTGTTTATGATGAAAATGTTTTACTTTACTTAAGACAAAATGCTTTTGCCTATATTCATGGTCATTCTGTGGGTGGCACGAATCCATCATTACTAGAAGCTTTAAGTAGCACAGATGTTAATATTTTATTTGATGTGGGATATAATAGAGAAGTTGGGGAAGATGCTTGTCTTTATTTTACAAAAGAAGAAAACTCATTAAAATCTATTTTAGAAGAAGTCAATCATTGGGATGAAGAAAAACGAAAATGGTATGGCAAGAAAGCGAAAAAAAGGATTCATGATGCTTATACTTGGGATCTTGTGGTTGAAAAGTATGAAGAAGTATTTGACTCACTTTTAGAAAAATAATTGATATGAAAATGAATGAGTTAAGTATTATTATTCCGGTATATCATGGGAAAAATACTTGAATAAATGTTTAAATTCTTTTAAAGAACATGAATATCAATATTAAGCCTTTAGAAATTGCTTCTTTTTGGGAAGTATTTAAGACATATGAATCTATGATTCAAAAACGAATGTTATAGTTTATTAAACATTCGTTTCAGACTGGAATAGAGATTAAAATTAATTAGCTTTTTTAATGTTTCTTTAACCTTTGTATTTTATACTTTGCTTGTTAAAAAAGAAAGAGAGAAAAATTATGCAAAGAAAAACCAAAAATATTATATCTATTGTTATTGTTTTATTGCTATGTGGAAGTCTTGTTTTCACTGGATATTTAAGCAATAAATCATTAAATAATAATATGCCAAACATGAGCCAAAATGGAAGTGAACCACCTAAAATGCCTAATGGTAATAATGAAGGAGAACCTCCTGAAAAACCTGACGGCGATAATAATATGGGAAATCCCCCAGAGATGCCGAATAGTAATGGTGATATGGAACGAATGGGTGGACAGCTAGAAAATAATGCCGACAATAATTATGTTTACTTAATTCTTTTTGGAATAGAAAGTTTAACCCTGTCTATGATTGTACTTTACTTAATCATGTCAGGATTTAATAAAAAATCAGTGAAAGAAACATTTGCTAATAAAGATAAAATAGTAATCTATATTCTAGGGATAATTATTTTAACAAGTGGATTTACTTTTACGGCCAATTTAATTGTTAATCAAAAAAATCTAAATAATGCTGGTATAAATATGGAAGCAGATGATAAAGAAGATGTTGTGCTAGATGAGAGTAATATTTTAACTTCTAACACTATTAATTTATCTAATCAAAAAACAGATGTAACAATTACTTCTTCGGGAATATATACATTTAGTGGTGATTTTTCTAATTCCATTATTGTTGATGCTGAAGGTGAAGATGTAAAAATAATTTTAGATGGCGTGACTATTACCAATGAAAAAACCGCTGCTATTATTGGGTTAAATGCTAATAAAATAACAATAATATTAAATGAAGGAACAACAAATACTTTAACTGATGGTGGTAATTCTAATTATGATGGTTGTATTTATAGTGAAGCTGAATTAGTATTTGAAGGCGAAGGTAAGCTAATTGTAAATGGGAATCAAAATGAAGGCGAAGGAATTGCTACGGAAGCGATGAATATGACTTTTAATGGTGGAACTTATATTGTAACTTCCAATGATGATGGTCTTAATGCAGGAGGAGATGGCGCAACTATAACAATTAATGAGGGTACATTTTATATAAATGCTTCTGGTGATGGTATTGATTCTAATAAAGATGCTGTAATAAATGGTGGAACAATATTTGTCATTGGTAGTGCTACTGGAGGCAACGCGGGAATTGATACCGATAAAGGTTATACAATTAATGGTGGAGTAGTAGTTGCTTTAGGAAGCGATATGCTAGAGGCTCCAAAAGAATCATCTAATCAAAAAGTTATTGCTTTTACATTAAATAATGCTGTTTCTAAAAATACTTTGGTTACGTTAATGAAAGATGATGAAGAAATCATTAGTTTTGAAGCTCCAAAGAGTTTTAAAACAATTATTATCAGTACTAAAACTTTGGAAAAAGGAGAATATGAGCTTTACACAGGAGGAAATAATTCAGGATCTTTGGAAAATGGAATCTATCAAAATAGTGATTATTCTAAAGGAGAAAAAGTATTAATAAATAATGAAGATATCTTTAAAATAAATGAAACAATTAATTTATTTGGAAATAAAAGATAAAAGGTATTTATAAATTAAAAATTGGAGGTAGTAAGATGAGAATTTTAGTTGTCGAAGATGAAGAAACAATCGCAGATGTTATAGCAACAAAATTACGAGCTTTAAAATACGAAGTTGATACAAGTTATGATGGTGAAGATGGATTATATAATGCTAACTCTAATATATATGATTTAATCATTCTTGATATCATGCTTCCTAAAATGAATGGTTTAGAAATACTAAAAGAAATAAAAGATAATGATATAAGTGCTAAAGTAATCATGCTTACTGCTAAATCAGAACTAGATGATAAATTAAAGGGATTTAATACTGGAGCAGATGATTATGTAACAAAACCATTTCATATTGAAGAATTAATTGCTAGAGTAAATGTTCAATTAAGGAATATTGGAAATCATAAAGTAAAGGATCTATTAGAATATAGCGATTTATCATTAAACATTAGAACATCTACTTTAACTTGTAAACTTACAAATGAGTCAATAAATATCCCTTACAGGGAATTTCTATTACTTGAATATTTTATGAATAATAAAGAACAAATTATATCAAAAGAACAAATTTATGATAAAGTTTGGGGTATTGATACCGATTATGAATCTAACAATTTAGAAGCCTACTTATCTTTTTTAAGAAAGAAAATAAAAATAATTGGATCAAAAGTAAGTATTAAAGCTGTTCGTAATTTAGGTTATAAAATGGAGGAATAAAGAGATATGGAAAATTTAAAAAAGAAAACATTTTTTACCATTTTTATTATCATCTCTTTATTTGCCTTTGTTTTTGCTATGTTTTTTAATATTCAAACCTATCATAGAGAATATACAGGAATATTAACTAATTTAACAAGAATGAGAAACTTAATTATAAAAAGGCCTGAACCAATTGATAAAGAAATGCGCCCGATAAATGATGAAGAACTTCGTAATAGAAAGGTTATGGATTATGAAGTTTATACATTTATCTTAAATGATAATAATGATATTATTGATAAAATAAGTCATAGCGATAATGATATTAGTGATGAAATAATAAATAAAGCAAAAAATATTATTTCAAGTAATAACACAAGTAAAGTAAAAATTGGCTGTTTATATTGGAATAAATATGCCTATAATTTTGAAAATAATAATTCTTTAACGATTGTAAATATCACTAGCACTAGAAATATGTTACTTATGAACTTACTCATGTCTTTATTATTAATTTGTCTCGGTGAGTTTGTTATTTATATTATTTCTAAAAAAATAACAGAGTGGATTACCAAACCAGTTTTGGAAAGTTTTGACAGAGAGAAAGAATTTGTTGCAAATGCTTCTCATGAACTTAAAACACCCCTTGCTGTTATGATGGCAAGTATCGATTGTTTGGATGTGAATAAGAAAAATGAAAAATGGATTAATAACTTAAAAAGCGAATCTGACCGAATGAGTAATTTGATAACTAGATTACTTGATTTATCTAAAACTGAATATTTAAAAAAAGAAAACTTTAGTAAAAATGATATTTCTATGATTATAGAGAAAAGAGCATTAACATTTGAAAGTTTAGCATACGAAAAAGATATCATCATAGAAACTAATATTACTGAAAAAATAAACTTTCTTTGTCATAAAGAAAGCATAGATGAATTAGCATCTATTTTAATTGATAATGCGATTAGTCATGGAAAAGAAAATAGTAAAATTCAGGTGAATCTTACAAATGATAAATCGGAAATAAAATTTGAAGTCATAAATGAAGGGGAACCTATATTGCCTTCAGAATGTGAAAAAATATTTGAAAGATTTTATCGCAATGATAAAAGTCATAATCGAAAAAGTGGAAGATATGGTTTAGGCCTTGCCATAGCTAAAAATATTGTTGAATCCCATAATGGTAATATTAAAGCTTATTCTAAAGATGGATATACTACTTTCGAAGTGAAATTTAAAATAAACGAACATTAACAAAAAAAGTTAATGTTTTTTAATGTTTCTTTAATATTTACATAATAAAATGATATTGTATTAAAGGAGGAAAATTATGTTTATATTAAAAAACGCATGGATTTCAATTAAAAGAAATAAAGGAAGGAATATTTTGATAGGAATCATTATTTTAATTATTGCTTGTGCTTGTACCATAACACTTGCAATTAAAAACACAGCCGTAGATTTAATCGATTCTTATAAAAATGCTTATGATAAAGAAGTAACAATTAGTTTTAATCGAGCTAATATGATGAAAGACTTTGATCCATCTCAGGCAGAAGGAAGGGAAAATGCAAGAGAAAGATTTGATAATATTGAAAGTTTTACAATTAGTGATGTTGAATCTTTCTCTGATAGCGAGTATATAGAAAGTTATTACTATACTTATAGTGTTGGACTTAATGGAAATAATATTGAAAAAGCCGAGATTGAGTCAAATAATACTATGCCAAATGGCTTTGGTCGGGGAAAACAAAACAATCTGTCATCTACGGATTTTACTTTAACGGGTTATAGTTCCTTAGATGCGATGAGTGAATTTATAAATGGTACTTATACGATGAATGAAATTACGGATAATGCTTGGGATATTGCCTTTGATGGTAATTATGTATTTATCAATCAAGAACTTGCTGATTATAATAATTTAAAATTAAATGATAAAATAAAATTAGAAGATGATGATGGAAAAACTTATGAATTTGAAATTATTGGTATTTTTAAAGAAAACGAAGAAGGAAGTTCTGATGTAATGTCGATGTTTTCAAATTCAGCCAATACTCTTGTAACAAATGCTAGTGTTGTTGCAAACATTACGGCAAGTAATGAGGAAATTAATGCCACGATTAATCCAACTTTTATTATAGATTCTTATGATAATGTTGAAAAATTACAAGCTGAATTTTACGAAAAAGGTTTAGATGAAAACTTTGTTTTACAAACGAATGAAGAAATCGCCTTAAGTGGCGTATCAAGTATTCAAAATATTAACTCATTTGCGACTACATTTTTAGTAATTACTCTTATTATCGGTGGAATTGTTTTATTCGTAATTAATATGATAAATATTCGCGAAAGAAAATATGAAATAGGAGTTTTAAGAACAATTGGTATTAGTAAATTTAAATTAACAATGCAATTTGTATCAGAACTTGTTATTGTTTCAGTAGTTGCTCTTATACTTGGTGCCTGTATTGGGGCAGTAAGTTCTAAAGGGGTAAGTAATTCTTTACTAGAAAGTGAAATAAATAGTAGTAATGAAAGAACTGAAGAAATAGGTAAAAACTTTGGTGGAGCTAATATGAATGGTGGAATGCTTGATCATGGAAATAGAGGAGATGTGCGAGGTAAAGGTATGCCAGTTGTAGAGGCTTACGATTCCATTGATGCCGTAGTAGATATTAAAGTTTTACTAGAATTACTTGGGATTGGACTAACACTCGTATTAATAAGTTCAATTGCTTCAATGGTTAGTATTCAAAGATTTTCACCACTTACAATATTGAAAGAGAGGTCTTAATAATGGCAAATAAAGTAAAAAATAACAAAGAAATGAAAGAAAAAAATAATTCTTCCCACAACATTATTTTAAGTATTAAAAATGCGAGTTATAGATATAGTGATGCTGAAGAAAATGATTATGCTTTAAGGGATATTAGTTTTGATTTTGAAAGTGGCAAAATGTATGCGATAAGAGGTCGAAGTGGTACAGGAAAAACAACATTATTATCTTTAATAAGTGGACTTGAAAGATGCACTGAAGGTGAGATCATCTTTGATGGTAAAAGCCTAAATAGTATGAATTTAGATAAATATCGTAATAGTGATATTGGTATTGTATTTCAAAGTTATAATCTCTTACCTTTTATGACAGCAAGTGAAAATATTATTCTTTCCATGGATGCTAATGGTCTAAAAATAAAAAATAAAAAAGAAAAAGCAATCGAACTTATGGAAAAAGTAGGATTAAAAGAAACTTATGCAGATCGTAAAGTATTAAGGTTATCTGGGGGAGAACAACAAAGAGTTGCTATTGCCAGAAGTTTATCTTATAACCCTAAAATGATAATTGCTGATGAGCCAACGGGAAACCTTGATAAGCAAACAGAAACGGAAATTTTAGAAATATTTAAAAAGTTAGCCCACGAAGAAAACAAATGTGTTATTATTGTAACTCATTCCCAAAATGTTTGTGATACTGTTGATGTAATATATGACTTGAAAAAAACAAAAGAAGAAAAAAAGTAGTTTTTTACTTGCTTTAATCATTTCTATTATCTTTATTACATAACAAAAAAGTCCATAATATCAACTATGAACTTGTTATATGAATATAAAAAACTTTCTAGTGTGCGAGTTTAAACCTCAATGGAGCGATAACATTACTTATATTCGAAAAATTATACTCCCAAGATAAATTGACTAAATAAATTGTATCATTTATTAAGAATTAAATCTTTATTAATTATTAATAGGAAAGCGATAATGCTTTCTTACGGCATTTTCTTACGGCATTTCTTACGACAATTAATGATTACTAAAAATTTTTACTTTGAAAATATTAGAAAATTACAATAAAATCGAATGATTTTCTTACGACATTTTCTTGTGACATTTCTTACGGCATGGTATAATTAGATTACAAGAATTAGGAGGTAAAATTATGATAGATGTAATTGAAGATGTAAGAAATGAATTTAAAGTTAAATTGACAGATAAATTTGAAGAAGAAGTAATATCATTTTTAAATACTAATGGAGGTAATATTTATCTTGGTGTTAATGATAAAGGTGATATTGTTGGTATAAATGGTAATATCGATTTATTACAAAGAACTATTAAAGATAGAATAAAAGATAATATAATGCCATCTACGTTAGGATTATATGATGTTGTTGTATTGGAAGAAAACAATAAAAAATATATTAAAATAATTATTGCTCGTGGTAGTGATGATCCATATTATATTAAAGGTATGGGAATGACACCAGATAGTTGCTTTATTAGAGTTGGTAGTTCAATACAAAGTATGCCTTATGATATGATTAATAATAGAATTAATAAAAGAACAAGAACTTCATTAAGAAATATAGTATCCCCTAAGCAAGACTTAACTTTCAGCCAACTAAAAATATATTATGAAGAAAAAGGCTTTAATATTAATAATAATTTTCTAAAGCAATTAGATTTATATACTGATGATGGTAAATTTAATTATAATGCTTATTTACTTGCTGATAATAATACAATATCTATTAGATTTGGCAAATACGAAGGAACGAATGCTGCTGATTTGATTGAAAATGAAGATTTTGGCAATTGCTCCATAGTTAAAGCCACAAAAAATATTTTAAATAAAATAGAAATCGAAAATAAGATATTTACAAAAATAGAATACCCTGAAAGAAAAGAGATTAGAATGTATGATTTTGCAGCAGTAAGAGAAGCAGTCGTTAATGCTATCGTACACAATGATTGGTCTAATGAATATGCTCCAAAGTTTGAAATGTTTAGTGATAGATTGGTAATATCATCCAATGGTGGTATTCAGTCATCTACTACAAAAGAAGAGTTTTTAGAAGGATATTCATTACCTAAAAATAAAGAACTAATGAAAGTATTTAATGATTTAGATTTAGTTGAACAAATGGGTACAGGTATAATAAGAATACTTCAAAGTTATGATAAAAAATCATTTGAATTTTTTCCTAATTTTATTAGAGTTACTTTTCCATTTAATAAAGATAAATTTAGAGAAGAAACAAAAGAAATTTCTGAATTAACTGAAACTCAAAAGTCCATTATTAATTTAATGTTAGATTCACCGACTATTACACAAGAGACATTGTCAAAACTATTAGCTATTAATATTAGAACTGTTCAAAGAAATATAAAAACACTTATAGAAAAAGGACTAATTGAAAGAACTGGTGCTACTAAAAAAGGTAAATGGATAGTAAAAAATGGATAGTCAATTTGTTGCAATATTTCTTAAAAATTGAAGTTGTTTTATTAATCAAGTTTTAGTCTTTCAAAATGTGTATATTAAAGTGGTGGGAGTACCAACACGTTGCTTGCTTATAAAAAAATAAACGTCGCATGATTAGTGCGACGATTTTTACTTTTGGAGCTAGTGTCGTAGATATCTACAACTTTTGCTCAAATTAATGCTCAATATCATCTTTTTTAGTTTCATTTAAAACTTTTTCTACTTCATTAATTAATTGTTCTTTATTAGGAATATAATAAGTATAAGTTGAAGAAAAAACATTATTCGAAAGTCCACCTAAAGCATAATCAATTGCAATATCTTTTTTACTTTTACAAAGAATTATTCCTATTGGTTTATTATCGTCTTTATCATTTATTTCTTCATTATAGTAATTTAGATACATATTCATTTGACCTGCATATTCAGCTTTCATTTGTCCTATTTTTAAATCAATTAAAACATAACATTTTAATATTTTATTATAAAAAACCATATCAACATAATAATGAGTATTTCCTAAGGTAACTCTTTGTTGAGTCCCAACAAACATAAAACCTTTACCTAGCTCAAGTAAAAATTCTTCAATATGTTTTACTAATTTTTGTTCTAAATCTTTTTCTAAAATTGGTTTATTTTCTTTAACTCCTAAAAATTCAAACACATAAGGTTCTTTTAATACATCTTCCGGTGCATTAAGTGTTTGTCCAACTTTTGATAATTCATAAACTTTTTTCTTATTATTTTTTCCTTCAGAAAGTAGTAATCTTTCAAATAAAGAAGTTTCTAATTGTCTTTTTAATTCTCGTACACTCCAATTAGAATTTATGCATTCCTTTTCATAAAAGTTACGTTCATCAACGTTCTCAATACTTAATAATTCACAATAATGAGACCAACTTAATTTTCCAGACACTGTCTGGAATTTTGGATAAGTTATATAAAGTTTACGCATATTAAATAAATTGCTAACTGAGAAACCTGATCCTAAACTTTTTCTTAATTCCTTAGAAAGTTCCTTCATAATTTGTTTTCCATATTCTGCTTTAATATTACCATTTTGTTCATTTTCAACAATAATTCTTCCAACATTCCAATATGCATATAACATAGTATTATTTACTTCATAAGCCACCTTTTTTCTACTGCTCAAAATAATATCTTTAATTTCTTGAATCATTTTATTATTGCTTTTTTCTAACATAATTACTCCTTTCTGAAATTAGTCAGAAGTGTCTGTCCAATTTCTTTAAAATACTACTAATATTTTATCATATAAACTGCCAAATAGTGTTAATATCTGTCAGTTTTTGAGTATTTTGTTTATGTCAAAATACTTAACCCCCCTAGATATTTTGACAAGCGTATCAAAATAATTCTATGGGGATTTTTATTGGAATTAAAAATCATCTCCATTTGGAGATGAAATATATTTGAATGTCCGAACAGTTCGAACAGAAACGTCACTGGAGCGATAACATTACTTATATTCGAAAAATAATACTCTCAAGATTGATTAAATCAACTAAATTAATTATAAAAGAAATGTTTTTGAAAATCAATAGTCATTATTCAAAAAAATCATCTAAACTGAGTCCAATTAAATTTCTTGTATATGAATTGCGAGTGTGTTCTACATATCCTTTCATTTCTTTGTTAGTTGTCTTTTTTAGAAATACGCTTATTGAGTTAATTACATTGAAAATCTCATCAGTAATATTTCCTTCTAAATTAGTCTGAATAATATTTTTAATATTATTCAAATCTTTTTCACTAATAAAATCATTAATTCCAAATAATTCAGCGGTACTTTTTATATACAATAAACTATTATAAATGTCATCTAATGTAGGATTGCTTTCTCTTGATACTTTAGATAAGTGATTACTATACATTTGTAACATTTCTTTTTTTTGTTTATCTATAGGTAGTAATTGGTGACCAACTTCAGATGTGTCAGATATTCCATAAAATCTTAATCGTATATCAATAATTATTCTGAAAATTTTATTAGTTATAGTATTTAAAATTTTTAATTCCATAATATTAGAACACTTTGAAAGTGCTAATTTAAATAATGAAATATCATCGGTTTTAATAAAATCTAATGGTATTTCAATAATTTTATCACTAGATAATTTATATACTATTGTATCATCTTTCATAGTTGTATCATTAAAAATATTTGAAAGTTGAATATATAAATAGGTAATATCGTGAGTTAGTAATATTAATTTAGTTGTATCTTTGAATTTAGCTTTAATTAATTTTGATATAAGAAATTGTTTAAATAATATATAACTTGAAATATCTAATGAAACGACAGGATCATCTATAACAATTACTTTATTTGTTAAATCATCATTCATTATAGAATTTATAAAAATTGCAAGAGCTAATTTATGTTTTTGACCATCACTTAATTCATTAACATCTTTATGATTTTTTATACTATATGCAAATTTATGTGGAATAGAATGTTTATCAACAGAAACATTTATATTTTTATTTAAACCCAAATCTTTAAATGTATCATTAATGTTTTTTGCAATTATATCTCCTTCTGTATCCATCAATCTATCTAACTCACCTGTTTTCTTCTTTCTTAAACTTTCATTATATAATTGTGCATTATAATAAAATTCAATGCTATTTAGTGATTGGTTTAAAGAGTAATTAATTATGTTATCATTTAAATCTTTTATCTCAATTATTTTTATATTTTTTACAGTTAATTCAAAATCGATGGAATTATATATTCCTTTTTCTATCGATAATTTTGCATTTTTTAGTTTATCTGTAATACTATTTATATATTCAATAATATCTTTATCAACTGATTCATACATTTTTTCATTGGATATTTTTAAACATTCATCAATATTATTATCTATTTCTTTAATTATATTTTGTTTTTCCTTAATATTTTCATTAGTAAAAATACTTTTCCATTTATCTAAAGCATCTTTTATGTTTGTATTTCCACAGAAAATGCAATGATCTTTTTTTTCATGAATTAAATACCATTCATGTATTTTTCCTTTTATTTCTTCAGTAATATCTTCTACTTTAAAAATATTTTCAGTTTTTTCAAGTACTTTCTTATTAACTTGAAGCAATTTTATTCTATCGTTTAATGTATTAATGTAATTGTTATTCTCTTTTAATAATAATTCATTTAATAAATTATTTTTTTGAATTTTAAAAATTAAATTATTATATAGTTCATTTTTTTTAAAATATACAATTTTTTCTTTTAATTCATCTTTATTTTTGATGTCTGTTTCTAATAAATTAATTGCTACATATTTACTTGCTTGTACACCAATTTTTTCATCATTTAAACTAAAATTCACATTTTTAAAGTCTTTAATTTTTTGATTAAAATCAAATGTTATTCCACTGTTAGAAAAAAATTGAATATATTTTTTTTCAATTTCTTGTAAATTGTCTTTAATTTCTTTTTCTTGATCTTTAAGTTTAGAAATTTCTTTTCTTATTTTAACAATATTTTCACCAAGCCATAGTCCCGAAAAATTTTCTTTAGTAGTAGCTGTTTGAGTAAAGCCTTTTTCAGAAACATTAAATACATTAGAATATATAAAATCTTCATTAAATACATATTTTCTTTCAAATAAATCAATTCTGCTTAAAGTTGTTTTACCACTACCATTTTTTCCATATATTGCGATTAAATGCTTATTTGTTTCAAAACTAATTTTTTTATTTGTATCATAATTAAAAAATTCTAATTCCATACTTCATCTCCGTGTGTTTTTAATTTTGCTTTTTATTATATCACTTTGTTATTTTTTTTAATAGTAAAATCTAGAACAATTGATGATTTTATAGTATAATTTTATTAGCGACTAATCTTATAATTAAGGAGGTGCAATAA
>CANQFE010000018.1 GCA_947598285.1 uncultured Bacilli bacterium | reverse complement strand
ATGGGCCAATGCAGTAATACTAAAAGATGACTCTATAAAATATGATATTGGAGAAGAAATACCTGAAAATAATATTGAAAGTTATTTTGTTTGGATTCCAAGATATCGATATCAAATATGGAATGGAGATGCAGATATTTATTCTAAATCCAATGATATAGAATTGACTGATGATTTAACAAAACAGCAAGAACTTAATCAGCAGAAAGAAATTAAAATAGAATTTGAAGATAAAGATAAAGTTCCATCTTCAAGTGGAACAACATTAAATAGCTGGTTAACCCATCCCGCCTTTACTTCATTTGATAGTAATGGCTTTTGGGTAGGGAAATTTGAAACAGGATACAACCAAGGAAATGATATGAATACTAAAATAAATTCAGAAAATTGGACTAAAAACAATGCAGAAAAAAACGAAAATAATTCCGAAAAAGTTATCATCAAGCCAAATGTCTATAGTTGGCGAAATATCAATGTATCGAATGCCTTTTATACAGCGTATAATTACCAAAGAGAACTAGAAAGTCATATGATGAAGAATACTGAATGGGGAGCAGTGGCTTATTTAACCCAAAGTAAATATGGGAGATGTGATAGTAATAATGGATCATGTGAAGAAGTAAGAATCAATAACAACAGTAATTATATTACAGGATACTCTGCTAATGATGAATCAATTTGTATTAAATTAGATTGTGAAATGACAGATCAAGTAGAAATAAATCAAGATGGAGATAAGGGCTATAATTATTATAATTTTAATAGTCAAGTAGCAAGTACCACTGGAAATTATTATGGAGTGTATGATATGGCAGGATGTTCCCACGAATATGTCATGGGAGTTATGCAGGGGAAAAACGATAATTCAAAAGCACCAGCAAGCGGATACAATTCCACATATAACTCGGGCTTTAAAGGATCCTATAGTGATTGTGAAGAAAATGGTGGAGCAGAAGACTGTAAAAATGATATTTCAAATACTACCGGAAAGGAATGGCCATCTTCAAAATATTATGATTTATATGATTATAATTCTTTTAAATATTTGCCTCATTTAAGTCTTTTTGGAGATGCAATGATGGAAATAGGGCCATTTTATATATATCGAGAAAATTACAATTTCTCTTCCTTTTATGCAGATCAAACTCTTATTCCAGTTTATTCCAATCCTTGGGTTCTTAGAGGCGGAGCAAATTATACTGATGTAAGAGCAGGTATTTTTAATTCTGATCGTTATTCAGGGTCAAATTATGATAGTACTAGTTTTCGTATTGTTTTAACATCGTAAAAAATTCATCTTGCCAAAGAAATAAGAATATGCTATAGTGTGATACTGAAGTCTCTTTTTAAAGGTGGGATATAAATGCTATCTGAAACATTTACGAAATGGATTATAGATGGATCTAGTAAAGAAATCATGATGATTGCTTTATCTTTTTTTCTTTTGAATTCTTCAAAAATTAATGATTTATTAAATGAAAAACAAACCATTCATTTTAAGCCAATTTTGCTACCAAATATTCATGAAGTTAATTGGCAAGAGTTTCGAAATGAATATTGCAAAACGAAGATTTTTTATTTTGCCAGAATAATGTCAAAGTATTTTTCAAAAAATGATCTACCTCTTTTTTATCATAATATCAGCCACCTAAAAACTTCTTCTATCATCTTAGAAGAAAACTATGCTGAATATTATGATGTCAAAAAAAATAAAATTTTTATCAAAGAAATTCCAGCAATTTATCATGGTTTATTTCACGTGGCTAGTTCTATTGATAAAGATGGCATTATTTTTAGTGGGTTTAGTCAATCTACCAATTTAAATAGTATTGGTATTGGAATTACTGAAGGATACACTGAACTTTTAGCTGAAAGATACTTTGGAAATATTAAGGGAGTAAAAAGATATTATCCTATTGAAACTTTTATTATGAAGCAAATAGAAGTTGTTATTGGCAAAGAAAAAATGACCAATTTTTATTTTCATGCTGATTTATTAGGATTAATGAATGAATTTCATAAATATTTATCGAAAGAAGATAGTCTAGAGTTAATTCAAAGTATGGATTTTTTAGTAAATCATCTTCATACCACAGAAAACTTATCAACTGAAATCAATCAGCATCTCTCATTTATTTTTCAAATTCTTTTCAAAATGTATTGGAAAAAATTAGAAAAAGATAGAACTCTAAATGAAGAATTACGAAAAATGAAAATGGCCATGTATCAAAATAATTTACAACAATCTTTATATGAGATTGAGTCATTTAAAAGATTTTCATTTTTAGAAAATTTTCAAGAAAAAAAACTCATTTTAATGAAAACAAACAAAAGATAAGTAGAAGGCTTATTTTTTATTTGGTAAAAATTAGCAATCATTTGTTCGTGACTTTTCTGAAAAAACATTATATAATAAAAATGGTGAATTGCTATGAGTACAGAAGAAAAATTGATCATTTTAGCAGATGGTGCAAAGTATGATGCTTCTTGTTCTTCAAGTGGCATCACAAGAAAAAACACAGGTGGCATAGGAAATGGTGCATATAGTGGTATTTGTCATTCTTTTTCGAAGGATGGTAGGTGTATTTCTTTATTAAAAATTTTATTCACAAATTGTTGTATTTTTGATTGTAAATATTGTATCAATAGAAAATCAAATCAAATAAAAAGAGCAATTTTTACTCCAAAAGAAATTTGTGAAATTACCATTCATTTTTATCGCCGTAATTATATTGAAGGCTTATTTTTAAGTTCAGCTGTAATCAAAAATGCAGATTATACGATGGGCAAGTTAATTGAAACAATTACTCTTTTAAGAACAAAATATCATTTTTCCGGATACATTCATGTGAAAGCAATTCCTGGTGCCAGTGAAGTATTGATCAAAAAATTAGGAAGTTTAGTGGATCGAATGAGTATCAATAGAGAATTACCAAGTGATCAAGGTTTACTTCTTTTAGCACCCCAAAAAAATGCTCAAAGAATTGAACATGTGATGGATTTGATTGACCAAAATAAAAATAAAAATTTTGTTCCTGCCGGCCAAAGTACTCAAATGATTGTCGGGGCAACCAAAGAAAGTGACTACGAAATGATGAAGAAAAGTAGTAGAATGTATGAAAAATATCATTTAAAACGAGTTTTTTATTCAGCCTATATTTCGGTCAATCAAGATAAATTACTACCAAGCCTAGAACTGCCCCCTTTAAAAAGAGAACATCGTCTTTATGAAGCTGATTTTTTACTTCGTTTCTATGGCTTGCAAGTAGAAAACTTATTAGATAAAAATCATCCTAATTTCAATGTTTTATATGACCCTAAAGTTGACTGGGCTTTAAGACATATGAATGAATTTCCAAAAGAAATTAACAAAGCAAGTTATTTAGATTTATTAAAAATTCCCGGGATTGGCCCAACCAGTGCTAAGAAAATTATCTCTTCTAGAAAGTATTTTAAAATTACTTTTGAAGATTTAAAAAAAATGGGTATTTCCATCAAAAGAGCTAAATATTTTATTCTTTGTAATGGCCTTTCTTTCGTGAATCCCAAAATGCTCAAAAAAGATTTTATCGCACAAAATATCATTTTAGAGTCCAAGGAAGTATCAGAAGAAAAGAAAGGAGTCCAATTAAGTTTGTTTTATGAAGGAGAATAAATTCATTTATTTATACGAAGACTCTTTTGAAGAATTATTATATATTTTTGATTATTTAATAAAAAGAAATTTAACACCATTAGATATTGTAAAAGAAAAAGACTATGTTCCAAATTTACTAGATCCAACCATCTTTTTAAAAAAAGAGACCAAAGAAAATATGCAAAACAAGTATCTGAATAAAACAAGCAAAAAAATTATGTTTGTCATAAAAGATATCTATTTATCAAATGCATGTCACAAAGAATTAATTTCTTACTATTTTTTACGAAATGCCTTAAAATATCAAGAAACGATTTTTTATCGAAAAAATCTAAAATGTGTCAATATGGCTTTAAATATCTCTCATTATGTCAGAAGAGAAACTCATAAAATGAAAGGCTTTTTACGGTTTCAAGAAATTCAAAACCATATCTTGTATGCTAAAATGGCTCCGGAAAATAATATCATATTTGCCTTAGCAAATCATTTTAAAGAAAGGTTAAAAAATGAAATATGGATAATTCATGATGTCAAAAGACACATTTATGCCATTTATAAAGAAAATAAAATTTATTTTTTACAAGAAGAAAAAAATCCCATCATAAAAATGACTGACGAAGAAAAAGAAATAGAACATTTATGGAAATCTTTTTTTCAAGCAGTGGGAATTGAAGAACGCGAAAATAAACGATGTCAAATGAGCTTTATGCCAAAAAAGTATTGGCGTTATTTAATTGAAATGGAGGATGAAAATGAAAACAATTGTAACTGGAAAAATGTTAACTGAAAAAATACAAGAAAGTATTCAAAAATTATGTGGAAGTGTAAAGTATACTTTAGGTCCCCAAGGGTGTAATGTCCTAATTAGTAGTAGCAAGCTTTCTCCTTACATGACCAATGATGGTGTCACGATTGCTAGAAATATTGAAAGTGATGACCCCATTATTGATGCTATTTTAGAAATTGCCAAAGAATCTTCATTAAAAACAAATGAATTAGTAGGAGATGGGACAACAACAACTTTAGTTTTATTAGAAAGTATGATGGAAAAAGGTTTTTCACTACTAGAAAAAGGATATCAACCTATGACTTTAAAAAAAGAAATGGAAAAATGTTTAGATAAATTATTAGACCAAATTTCCAAAGAAACCAAAGAAGCTAGCGAAACAGATTATTTAGAAGTAGCCAAATCATCGGCAAATGATTTAGAATTAGGAAAGTTAGCTTTTGAAGTTTTTCAAAAAATTGGCAGGAAAAGTGGCATTCAAATTGAAGAAAGTGAAACCGAAAGAACAACTTATGAACTTTTAAAAGGATATTCTCTGGAAGCTGATGTCAAAAAAGAATTATTGGAATGCACTTTTTTAAAAAATGTTTCCATCTTATTAATTGATGGTGAACTAGAAAGCTTAGAAGAAATTAGTGAAATTTTAAATCAAGTGATAAAAGAAAAAAGAAATTGCTTAATTTTAGCAGATAGTTATTTAGAAGAAATCAAAAATGAAATGTTAAGCTATTCAATGGATCAAGAAAATAAAATCATTCTTTTAGAAACACCAGAATATGGGACCAGAAGATTAGAAATTTTAAAAGATATCGAATGTATTACCGAAAGTCAAATTTGGCATAAAAAAATAGGGGAAGTACCTTCTGTAAACCATCTTGGTTATCAAAAAGAAATTAATTTTTATAAAGATATGATTGTTTTTCCTTTTAAAGAAAATAAAAAAATTCAAAAAAGAAGACAAATGCTGGAAAAACAAGAATGGATAAGTGAGTATGAAAAAACCTTTTTAGAAGAAAGATACGCGAAATTAAAAAATGGTTTAGCGATGATTTATGTAGGTGGAATATCGAAAACCAGTAAAAGAGAAAAATTGATGCGATTAGAAGATGCTCTTTGTGCTTTAGAATGTACCAAAGAAGGAGTAATTCCTGGCTCTTGCTTTACTTTATTTGAAATAGGGGAAAAATATAAAAAAAATACGAAAGGAGAAGAAGTAGTAGTATCGTCATTAAAAGTTCCTATTTTCCAAGTTTTACTTAATAGTGGCCTAGATGCCGGATCCATTTGTGATCAAATTAAAAAACAAGATTTTAAAATTGTCTATAACGTAAAAGAAAATAATTACGAAACCAAAGAAGAAACTTCTATCAAAGATCCTGTAGAAGTAGTGAAAACAAGTTTAAAAAATGCTGTTTCCATTGCAAGTATGTTATTAACGACTTCTCATTTAGTGATTAATGAAAGAAAAAAAGAAGAACAAGAATTATAATTTGAAATAAATCTTTTCTTTTTCTAAAAAACACATTATAATAAAAGAAGGAAGTGACTTATGACAAAAGAAAAATTATTAATGAATTTTATAAGCTCAATCATATTTATCTTTTATGGAGTGTTTCTTATTTGTTCTCAGCTATTCTCTCTTCAAAATATTCGAATCTATTTTATAATCTTTTTCCTTCTTTATGGAATATTAAAAGGAATCACATGGATATATCAAAAAGATTTTACTTTACTATTTGATACTTTTACTGGCCTTTCTTTAGGATTCATTAGCATAGTTTGGGATCTTTTTCAAACTCCAAAAGAAATTGCCTTTTTAATTCTTACTTTTGCCTTATTGTTAAGTCTTATCAAATTAAAAAAAGCAGATATTTTTCATGATCATAAAAACAAAAATTGGCAAATCGAAATTATGGAATTAATTTTCTTTCTTTGTTTTAGCATTCTTTTTTGTCTGAATTTATCTGTTCCTGAAAAAGAAATGTTTTTAAACTTGGGCTTTTATGCTTTCTTTATAGGAGTTTTAGATTTCCATAAAACTTTCTTTTATCATATCTTGAAAGGCCAATTAAAATGAAAACAGTTTCTGATTTTAAAGAATATCAAATTTTAGATTTAGCAGAAGGCCAAAAATTAGAAAATTGGAATGGTTATACACTCATAAGACCTGACCCTCAAATTATTTGGAAGGAAAAACAACACAAAGAAAAGTGGAATAAAGTAGATGCCATTTATGAACGAAGCCATACTGGTGGTGGGACTTGGCAAATCAAAAATCATTCGTTTCTTTCATCTTGGCTCATTCATTACCAAGACATGACTTTTTGTTTAAAATTAATGGGATTTAAACACACAGGACTTTTCCCTGAGCAAGCTTATAATTGGAATCGTTTAAGAAAAATAATGAAAGAAAATAAACACCCTTTAAAAGTTTTAAATTTATTTGCCTATACTGGGGCAGCCTCTGTAGCTGCTTTGATGGAGAAAGCCGAAGTTACTCATGTTGATGCATCTAAAGGAATGATTGAATGGGCCAAAGAAAACGTCAAACAAAATCATTTAGAAAAGGAAAAAATCCGTTTTTTAGTGGATGATGTTCCTAAATTTATCAAAAGAGAAATAAGAAGAGGAAACAAATACGATATCATTATCATGGATCCTCCTAGTTTTGGAAGAGGAAGCAAAAACGAAGTATGGAATATTGAAAAAGATTTATATGAATTAGTTCATGATTGTACTGAGTTAATGAGCGACAATTTTCTTTTCTTTTTAATTAATTCTTATAGCACAGGTTTATCAAAAACCATCTTAGAAAATATTTTAAACTTAACTGTAAATAAAAAAATTTCTGGTTTTGTTTCCAGTGATGAACTAGGAATTCAAATGAAAGATAGTAACTTAATTTTGCCTTGTGGAATTTATGCTAGTTGGGAGCGAAAAAAAGATGAAATATAAAGCATTGTCTGGAAATCAAAAATTCACTTTTTTAGAAAGTGATTTAACTGAAATCTATCCTTCTTTTCTTTGCAAGTGGATTGATAACGATGCAATATTTTTAGCCAAAGAAAAGAAAGAAAAAGCTTTTATTTTTAATAAAGTATGGAGCATTGATTTTTTTGGCGAAAAAGACCTCTTAATCACAAGATTAAATAATCCTAGAAAAGAAGCAGTAGAGCATTATCGGTATAACGAAGGTCAATTTCAGTTTCTTTCTTCGGTGGGAAAAGATTACGTCAAAGTAAATTCAACAACTGCAATTCTTTCTTATCAAGAGTATAGCTATTTATGCAATATTATAACTGAAAAAGCACTAAGCATTCCTTGTGATGACATCAAAATAGAAATGATTGAAGGAAGTATCTTTTTAAAAGCAAGACATAAATTAAAAGAAAATAATCAAGAAAATCAAAATTATTATTTAGAATATTACATGGATGAAACTGGCCAAATAGTAAGTGATTTTCTAAATACATTTCGTCATACATATGGAAAAATAAAAGAACAAGAAATTTATATGATATTAGATGAGATGAGAGAAGACGTAAGAGAAACTCTAAAAGAAGAACAATTAAAATTAAGAAAAAGTATTCACTTATAAAAAAGGAACACCAAAAGTGTCCTTTTATTTGTTTGTAACGATCAATTTAATTGCTGTTTTACTTTCTCCATCAATCACGATATCGTTAAAGGCTGGAATCACAATTAAATTGTCCCCGCTTGGTGCGACAAAACCTCTTGCAATCGCGATGGCTTTAATAGCTTGATTTAAGCTACCTGCTCCAATGGTTTGAATTTCAACTTCTTTTTGTTCCCGATAAATATTAGCAATTGCGCCAGCAACTTTACTAGGATTTGATTTAGATGAAACTTTTAATATTTCCATTTTTTTAACCTCCATATCAAAATATATGAAGAAAGAAAAAAAATACTACTGAAAAATAAGTAAAAGAGAAGCTAAAAAAAGTCCTAAATTGAAAACAACAAAAATCAAGATAGAAGCATTCGTAAATCCTGCTCTGGCTTCTTTTTTTTGAACAAGTTTCCGAGAATATACTAAATCTTTTTCCCTTTTTTCTTCTCTTAACTGAGCCATCGAAACAATTTTTTGAAGTTCTTGATCTTGTTTTAAAAGATTATCATATTTAGACTCATGAGAGTTTTTGAAATATTCTATTTTTTGATGATAATCATCGGTAATTTCTTGAGCCAAAAAAGGAGCATACTCTTGATATCTTTTGAAAAGAGCAATATAATTTTGAAATTCTACTACTTTTTTCTTATCTTCTTCCGTTGGATTCGTTTTTTCCATTGCATCGAAATAAGTTCTACGACTCTCCATTTTGAATCACACTCCCAAATTCTTTTAATGAAACAGAACCTTTGGTATTTTTTAAATCAAGATAGAAATTAATGACTTTTTCTGGTTCTTTGGTATCATAACGATATTTTCTTTGAAAATTATCTGTAAAGACAAGAAATTCCTGACCATCTTTTTTTCGAAGTTCAATATTTTCAATCGTAGGCGATAAACTAAGTTCTTGTTGTTCTTTTTCTAAAATTTCTTGGGTTTCAACATAAAGTTTAACAATTTGAAAAAAATCTTTAGCAGAAAGCTCATGTTCCATACTAATTTGATTTCGAAAATTTTCATTATAAAGCATCTCAGGTAAATAAAATGAACCAATTGGCACTTCTTCACTAAGACCATCTTCACTATAAATAAGGCGAGTGCCTTCTACTTTTAAATGCTCTTGAAACTCTGGATTATAGTTCATCCAAGCATTAATATATAAAAGATTGTCATTCATAATACTCTGTGTCACATGCTCACCTTTATTCTACAAATTAGTATATCATGTTTTTGAAAAGAAGGGAAGTTCTTTACTTTAAAAAAAAAACAAGTTAAAATAAACTTGTGATGTTTATGAAACAAAAATTAGATGAAACTTTTGTAAAAGAATTATCCAAAAAGAAAAATGAGCCTGAATGGATGAAAGACTTTCGACTAAAATCTTATCAAGAATTTTTAAAATTAGAAAATCCTTCTTTTGGTCCTCCTTTAAACTTTTCTTTTGATGAAATTTTATATTATAAAAAAACGGAAACACAAAAACATGATTGGCAAGAAGTAAATCAAAATACATATCATACCTTTTGTAAATTAGGCGTTGTAGATGCTGAAAATAAATATTTAGATGGGGTTTCCAATCAATTAGAAAGTGAAGTTGTTTATCATAAAAATAAAACGGAGAAAGAGATTATTTTTATGAGTACTGATGAAGCTTTACAAAAATATCCTGAGCTTTTTCAAAAATATTTTAATACTCTTGTTGATTATAAAGAAAATAAATATACAGCTCTAAATGGTGCCGTATGGAGTGGAGGGTCCTTTATTTATATTCCACCTTTTACGAAATTGGATCGACCTTTACAAAGTTATTTTCGAATTGATACAGAAAGTTTAGGTCAATTTGAAAGAACATTAATTATTGTTGATGAAGGCTCAGAACTTTCCTATATCGAAGGATGTACTGCAAGAAGTCATGCCAAAAGTAGCTTGCATGCAGGAGTTGTCGAAATATTTGTTGGTAAAAATGCTAAGATGCGTTATAGTACAATCCAAAATTGGAGTAATGATGTCTATAATTTAGTGACCAAAAGAGCTATTGTAGAAGAAGGCGGCCAAATGGAATGGGTCGATGGGAATGTAGGAAGTAAAGTAACCATGAAATATCCTTCTATTATCTTAAAAGGTGATAATTCCAAAGGAAATTGCATTTCTATTGCCTATGCGAAACAAGGGCAAATATTAGATGCTGGAGCCAAAATGATTCATCTTGGTAAAAATACAAGAAGCAATATTTTAAATAAGTCAATCGCATCAGATGGTGGAGTTGCTAATTACCGTGGCACCACAAAAATTATGAAAAATGCCAAGAATGCTTATGCCACTGTAAAATGTGATACCATCATTATGGATTTTCAAAGTAAAAGTGATACATATCCAAAAAATATTGTGGAAAATAAAACAAGTACCCTAGAACATGAAGCTACAGTTTCTAAAGTAAATGAAGAAAAATTATTTTACCTAGAAAGTAAAGGTATTAAAGAAAGCGAAGCCAAAGAATTATTTATTCTAGGCTTTGTGGAAGAGTTTAAAAAAGAATTACCAATGGAATATGCTGTAGAATTAAATCGCTTATTAAAAGAAACTGGTTAAAAGAATTTGAATGAAGAAGCAATTGCTTCTTTTCATTTACACTAAAAAATAATATCTTTTCATAAATTTACATTCACAGATTGTCAATATATGTGTAAAATAATTTCTTTCCGTCTTGAAATCACTATGGAAAAAGCTATAATGAAGTTAAGTATACGAAAAATAGATAGGAAGGAAGAAAATGAAAAAAATATTACAAACATTATTATTAGTCATAATGGGAGGATCCATCGGTATGATGAATGTCAAAGCGGAGACAAAAGTAGCTGAGATTCTTGATGCAGATGGAAAAACAGTAGAATGTAGTGAATGCACAGATGATTTAGCAACATATTTTGAAAAAGTCGAAGAAAAAGGAACAATCAAAATTTTATCTGATATAAAAGAAACAACAACTGGTTTAACCATTACCAAAGACACTTCATTTACATTGGATTTAAATGGCAAGACCATTTCAGGAAATATGGCAAGTAGTAGTACCCTTCGATTAACTGGTTCTGCTAAAATAACAATGAAAAATGGAACATTAAAATATGATGGAACAAATGATGAAATGGCTCCTTTAAAAGTTTTAAAAGGAGAAGTAACACTTGAAGGTGTCAAAGTAATCAATGAAAATAATGATTCTACTGTCGGAACAATTCAAGTTGGTAACTTGGATGATGAAAACGTTGGAAAATTAATCATTAAAAGCGGGACTGAAATTACGGGACATTATGGCGTTGTTTATGTAAATGGTAGCGAAATTACTATGACAGGTGGAAAAATTAACAGTACTGCCTTTGCAATCAGTGGCAATGGTGCTGATACAAAAGCAAATAAAGTAACCATTTCTGGCGGTACTATCACAAGTAATAGCACAGCTATTTATCAACCAAGTAATACTACTTTAACAATAAGTAGTGGAAATATTACTGGTAAAAGTGGACTTGGTATTGTCGCTCGCCAAGGTACTGTTAAAGTAACTGGTGGAAAAATTAGTGCGACTGGTACAGGCAAAAGTACAATCGGAGATTCTGATACCAAACTTCCTTATGGCGTTGCTATCGTTGTCGATAATGAAACAGAAGGGTATGGAAATGACTCTAAAGTAACAATCGAAGATGGTGCATTTGAATCAACAAATGAAAAAGCAATTGTATCTTATACAAGTTCTGGTGAAGAACAAAAAGAAGATTTCGTCGTAACAGGTGGTTCATTTAATCATGCATTTAATAAAATATTTATGGAAGATGATTTATTAGAAGTTCAAGTTTCAGATGTTTATTACGTTGGAAAAACGGCTGAAGCAAAAGTAAAAGAAGTAGCAGAAAAAGGAAATACAAAATTAACCGTAATTCAAGGAGATTTAGAAATTGAAGAAGCCGCGAATGGTTTAGAAGTGGTAAATGAAGGTGAAGGAACAGTTACCGTAGAAGATCAAGAAATAGCCAAAGGAAAAAGTTATACTGTTGAAAAGAAACAAGAAGAACTTGATGATGTTCCTAAAACTGGTCAAAAACTTCCTACAATAATGATTGGTCTTGTTACTTTCTTAGTTGCCTTAGCTGTCGTTTTAAAAAAGAAAATTGCTTAAGAAAAAAAGAGTTCACATATTGAATTCTTTTTTTTAACTAATTTGTTTTGCAACAACAACTAATCGACCATTTTCTTGTGAATATTCACAAGTAGATAAAGTAATTAATTTTTCAGGATAAGTAGCTGTAATATCAATTGGATACAAAGATAAACTTTTAATATTGGTAATATAATCTTCATAACTGCTTTCTGATTGTTCTCCATAAAATTTATAGTACTTAAAAACATTGTCACTCACATAATAAACTTTAGAAAGAAAAACCGCGATAATTTCATATTCTTCTTTGGCTTCTAGGGTATAATAACTAAATTTTTTATGACTTTCATAGTAATCTTTTTCTTTATAATTTAATAAATCATGAAACATAGAACCATTATCCATATTATGACCATGAATAATAATATTGATATCTCTTGGTTGCATATCTTGATGTTTATCGATATAAAGAGTTCCAGCGGTACTGCTATGTCCATAAAAATCTCGTCTTAAGTAAAAATCTTCATTCTTTGTAAACATGACTGGATAATCAATATTGGTATTTGGAATAGTAATCCAACCATTTAAATCATGATTTTGCTCATATAATTCTTTTAAGTGCTCCAATGTTGGATCTACAGTATTCTCATCCATTTCTTTTTCATTATCTTCATTTTTCGTATCCAACTGAGGTTGATGAGGAATTACACTACTTTCAATAAAACTAACTTCAAGAAAAATAAGGGAACCAACTAAGATTAAAACAGCAATAAAAAAAAGTATACCTGATAGAAAACTAATTTTTTTCCTTTTCTTCGTTTTCATATGTTTCAACTACTTTCATGAAAAAATAATAACACGGAAAAAAATAAAAGAAAAGGGATTTTTCGACAAAAAAAGCCAAAAAAAATTTTAAAATGGCCAATTTTGAAAATTGGTCTAATTTTTTCTGCAGATTTTGAAAATTGGTCTAGCAGATTTTTATAAATTTGCTTCTTTTTTCTCTTAAAATTTGGAAATTGGTCTTTTGTTTTTCTATTTCTTTTCTGTTTTAATACCTTTTTGAAAGAAAGGAGGAGAAAAATGAATCATGTAATTTTAGTCGGTCGTCTTACCGGAAACCCAGAAATAATGAAAAGCGAAAACAATGTTTCTAGAACAATTGTTAATCTGGCTGTTCCTAGAAGTTATAAAAACCAAGATGGTATTTATGAAACAGACTTTATTCGCTGTGTTCTTTGGAATGGAATTGCTGAAAGGGCTTGTGAATATTGTAAAAAGGGCGATATTGTCTGCGTAAGAGGTAGATTACAAGTAAGAAATTATGAAGATGAAAAGAAAGAATTAAAATATATAACCGAAGTTTCTGTTGAAACAATTTCTTTTGTAAGTAGTTATCATGAGCCTGAAAAAAAGATAGAAAAAGAGAAATGAAAGAATCTCATTTGTCATACAATGGATTAGGTGAATTTTTTATGAATAAAAATTTAAAAATTTTCGGTTTACTGACATTATTATGTTTTAGTTTTTATTATACAAATCAAATTGCCAAATGGATGCAACAAAAAGACCCAATTTATGAATCAATTATTGCATCAGCAAATGATTATAAAGTAGAATCAATGAATGCCATTATAAATGAAGATACCATCATTCCTGGTTTAATGGGGATGAGTGTTAATGTCGAAAAAAGTTTTCGTTCGATGAAAAATGAAGGGTATTTTTCGGTAAATCACTTAGTTTTTGATGAAATAAAACCAGAAATTTCATTAGAAGAAAATAAAGACAAAGTAATACTTCAAGGAAATGATTCAAAAAATGGAGTTAGTTTAATCATTGAAAGTCCTCTTCATCGAGAATATTTAGAAGAGATGGGGATTTCTTATGCGCTTTTAGTAACCAAAGATACAATGACCAATCATTTAGAATATGGTTTAAAAATAAATTCCGATATGAAAAACTATGAAGAAGTTGAAAACTATCTGACTCGAAATAAAGAATCTTCTTCCTTTTGTGTTGCGAGTAAAAAAGAAGAGGAAATCTGTAAGCAAAAGAAAAAAATTACCATTCGTAAAACTGAAGCAATCCAAAATAGCAATTTTATTAACAATTATAATCAAATGAGTTCAGGTAAAATCCTATTTATTGATTCTAACTTAAGCATTTCTCATTTCAAAATTCTGTTAAATCAAATTTATTTTCGCGGCTTACAAATCATGTCTTTAGAAGAATTACTGTCTGAAGCACGTTCTTGATTTCTCTTTTTTTTTCTGTTATAATGTTCCTAACGAAACAAAAACTTTTCCAAAAAGGCTTCTTTCTAAAAGCCAAACAATAAAAGAAAAGAATGTAAGGAGAATTATCATGGAAAAAATTAGAATTTTTAGTTTGGGTGGTTTAGATGAAATGGGCAAAAATACCTATATCGTCGAAATAAATGAAGATATTTTTGTTTTTGACTGTGGTTTAAAATATGCTGATGGTTTTATGTATGGTATAGATTATATTATTCCTGATTATGATTACTTAGTGAAAAATAAAAAACGAATCAAAGGTGTTTTCATTACTCATGGACATTATGAAAATATGGGAGCTGCAGCTGATTTAGCAAGAACAATTCCTAAAATTCCTTTTTATG
This sequence comes from uncultured Bacilli bacterium, assembly GCA_947598285.1. GTDB lineage: Bacteria > Bacillota_I > Bacilli_A > RF39 > UBA660 > Ventrenecus. Next base: position 6,052 of record CANQFE010000018.1, on the reverse strand, counting down.
CTACTCATTATACAAAGTTTGTTTTAATGGATTTAGGAGTCAAAGAAGAAAATATTATTGAAATTGTTCCTAATAAAAAATTAAATTTTGGGAATGTATCTATTTTTCCAATGCCTGTCAGTCACAGTGTTCCAGGGGCTGTAATGTATTGTATCAATACCTCTTATGGTGCGATTTGTTATACTGGCGACTTTATTATTGATCCGATGATGAAAGGCCATTATGACATGGATTTAGGTAAAATTGCTTACGTTGGAAAACAAGGAGTTTTATGTTTACTTTGTGAATCTGTATTCTCTGAAAGAATAGGACATACCTCACCATCTCATCGTTTGTCATCTTTCTTTTCCGATATTATAAATAAATATGAAAATCGTATTTTGTTTAGTGTTTTACCAACTCATTTATATACCATTCAAGATATTTTTGAAGGCGCTAAAAACACTCATCGTAAAATTGTAATCATGGGGAAAAAATTACAAAACTTTATTCATTTTGCTCATGATAATGGTTATTTAGATTATCAAGAAGAAATGATTGGAGATTTAACAAACATTGAAGACAAAGATGCCATTCTTCTAATCTGTGATGATAAATCAAATGCTTATGCTGCAATCAATAAAATAGTAAATGGCTATGATAAATTTATTACCATCCATAGTGGCGATGCTGTTGTTTTTGCTGAGCCTCGTTATGATGCCAACGAAAAAACCATTGTAAAATTGGAAAATGATTTAGCTATGGCTGGATGTAAAATTATTTCTTTACCAGCAACTAAAAATATTTTACATCATGCTTCCCAAGAAGATTTAATGCTCATGATTAAATTAATGAATCCCAAATATTATATTCCTGTAAAAGGAGAATATCGATATATGGTAAATAATGCTAATCTTGCTAATAAATTAGGAATTCCACCAGAAAATATATTTTTAAAACAAAATGGTGATGTGATTGAAATCATTGATGGCGTTGCCAATACCGAAAAATTTGAAACCATCAAAGTAAAAGAATGCTTAATTGATGGAAAAAGCAGTGATGATATTGGTGAATTAGTCATTAAAGACCGAGAAATGTTAAGCGATAATGGAATTGTTTTAATAAGCGCGACAATCAGTAAAAAAGATAAAGTTTTAATTGTCGGACCAGAAGTAACAACCAAAGGATTTATTTATGTAAAAGATTCAAAAGATATGATATATGGAATGAAAAATTTAAGTGAAGAAATTATTACTCGAAATATTGTCAATGGTATGGTTGATTATAATAAGATTAAAACAGAAATCCGCTCTGAATTAAGTAATTATTTATATGAACAAACAGAATCAAAACCAATGATTATTGCCGTTGTTCAAGAAGTGTAAAACCTCTTTTCTTTTGGATGAGAAAGAAAATCAGTAAATTTAAAAAAAAGAAAGAATAATTGTGAGAATAGTTTTGCATTTTCTTGAATTATTGATATAATAGACAAGGAAAGAGGAGGTTACCTAGATGAGATTTCGAGTTGCCAAAAAAGATTTTATTATTTTTGTGATTTTTTGTATATTTTTACTTTATTTATGTGCCATTGCGGTTTTAAATTTTTCTAGTTTTGCCAGTGATGGAACTTTCTATGGTTTAAATCCATTTCCTGCATTTGGCAAAGATTATATTTTATTAACTTTATTTATGTTTGCCATTGCTTTAATTATTATTTTTTCTAGTGTTTCTTCTTATATTTTTGATAAAGACAAAAATTCAAAAAAAATATTATCCATTGGTGAAAAAGAAGAAAAAGGTTATTCTAGATGGGCAACCGATAAAGAAATCAAATCAGACCGAGGAGTTGTTCGTGTTAGCAGTACCGATCAACACATCGAAGGTGCTGGGATTCCTTTAATTAATGATGGGAAAAATATTTGGTGTGATAATAGTGATTACCACTCTTTAGTTCTTGGTTCCACGGGTTCTGGAAAAAGTGAAAGTTTAGTAAAACCTATGGTGAACTTACTTGCCAAAAAAGGTGAAAGTATCATTATTAACGACCCTAAAGCAGAACTATACAAATACTGTGGTGATTACTTAAAAGAACAAGGATATAACATTATCGTCCTTAATTTCCGTGAACCAGATAAAGGAAATGCTTGGAACCCTTTAACCATGCCTTACTATTATTTTAAAAATGGTAATATGGATAAAGCAACTGAATTAGTAGAAGATATTGCCAATAATATCTTAGTCGATCCCAAAAATAAAGATTCAGCTTTCTGGGAAAAATCAGGTGCAGATTATTTCTCAGCATTAGCCATTGGTTTATTTCGCGATGGCAAAGAAGAAGAGATTAATTTTAATTCTATTAACGTAATGAGTACCGTAGGTGAAGAGCGTTTTGGTGCCAATACTTATATTAAAGAATATTTTAATATGAAAGGGGAAGGCTCTCCTGAATACATTTCAGGCTCAACAACATTTAATGCTCCAAGTGATACGAAAGGTGGTATTTTATCTACTTTCCGTCAAAAAATTAGAATTTTTTCAACTCGAGAAAAATTAAGTGAAATGCTTTCTTATAGTGATTTTGATATGCGAAGTATTGGCGAAAAGAAAACCGCAGTTTTCTTAATTATTCACGATGAAAAAACAACTTATCATAGTTTACTTACTGTCTTTTTAAAACAATGTTATGAAACATTAATTGAAGTTGCTCAAACAAATGGTGGTAAATTAAAATATCGAACTAATTTCATTCTAGATGAATTTGCAAACATGCCACCATTACAAGATGTTGATTCCATGGTTTCGGCAGCTCGTTCAAGAGATATTCGATTTACCTTTATTATTCAAAACTTTTCTCAATTAAATGATGTTTATGGCAAAGAAATTGCTGAAACTTTAAAAGGAAACTGTGGGAATATCATCTATTTAATTAGTACTGAAATGGCCGCTTTAGAAGAAATTAGCAAAATGTGTGGCGAAGTAAAAAGTAAAGAAAAAGATAAAACGGCATCTACACCACTTGTCACTGTTTCTGACTTACAAAAAATGAAACTAGGACAAGTAATTATTAGACGTTTAAGAATGAATCCATTTAAAACAAAATTATATCCTGATATGAAAATGGATTGGGGAATTGAAAGAAAAGATATGCCTTTTCCTGAACGAAAACTAAAACCAATTGCTACTTTTGATTTAAAAAAATATGTCTCAGAAAATAAACGAAAATTAATGACTAAAGAGGGCCCTAATGAAGGATTTAATCCATTCATGCCTTCAAATCCATTTATGAATCCAATGAGTAGTGGTGGTTTTCCACATCCTCAAAATACACCAATGAATGATATTCTTCCTGGTTTAAATAAACCTGTTTCTAGTTTAACAAATGAAGAAATTGATAAAATGATTGCTGATATTGATAAAAAATTAAAAGAACTAGATGAAGAAGAGGCTCGTGAAAAAGCCAAATTAGAGCATCAAGAAGAAAAACCTCAATTACCAAAAAAAGAAACAAATGAAGAAGAGGACAAACCAAAAATAAATATTGACATGGATTCTGTGATTATGAATGATAATGAAATTACCGATGATGAATTCTTTGATGATTTCTTTGGTGATGAATAAAAAAGTTTGCGAAAAACTTTTTTTTATTTGCTCATTTTTTAGTCATATATGATATGCGAAAAAAAATTTTTTGCGTACTCTAAATTAGGTGAAGAAAAATGAAACGAATCAATCAAAATGAATATCATAAAAGTATGGGTGAGTTAATTGACTTATCGAGTCAAGCTGATTTTGTTATATCCCATCATAAAGATGCAATAAATATTCCTTATCAAAAATTTATGTTATATTATGATCGATATTTAAAAAAGAATCAGCCTTATTTTTTTATTTGCCAAAAAGGCCTTCATAGTGCAAAAGTAGTTCGGATGTTAGAATATTTTGGATATGATGTCACTCAAGTCATTTGAATGAAATAAATTTCTTATTTTCTGTTGTTTTGAAAACAAACGTTTGATATAATAAAGAAGATAAGGAGAAAAGAAAAATGGAAATACTGATTGTTATTTTATTAGTGATATTAATAGGACTGGCTCTTTTTTTACTAGGCAAGAGTGGTAAACAAAAAAATAGTGAAATTAATGTCACCGAAAGATTAGGAAACTTTGAAACAACATTAGTAAAAGAATTAGGAAACTTTAAGTATGAATTTAAAGAATCAATCAATAAAGATTTTGAAGCATTAAAACTTCAAATTGAAAATAGATTAATCTTAATTAATGAGAAAGTAAATACGAGAATTGATGAAAACTTTGAAAAAACAAATAAAACATTTACTAATATTGTGGAAAGATTATCAAAAATTGATGAAGCTCAAAAGAAAATTGATAGTTTATCTACCGAAATTGTCTCTTTACAAAGTGTTTTAACCGATAAAAAAACGCGAGGTATTTTTGGCGAAGTAAATTTAAATTATATATTATCAAGTATTTTTGGCGACCAAAATTCTCGAATTTATGAACTTCAATATAAACTGCCTAATGGCTTTATAGTAGATTCCATCCTTCATGCTCCAGAACCTTTAGGAAATCTTTGTATTGATTCAAAATTTCCTTTAGAAAATTATGAAAAAATGACGAATCGTGACTTACCAAAAGAAGAAAGAGATATGGCTACTAAATTATTTAAAATTGATGTCAAAAAACATATTGATGCGATTTTTTCAAAATATATCATTCCTGGCGTGACTGCTGATCAAGCAATTCTTTTCTTACCAGCTGAAGCCATATTTGCCGAAATAAATGCATATCATGAAGATTTATTAAAATATGCTTTTGAAAAAAAAGTATGGATCACTTCTCCAACGACTTTAATGAGCACTTTAACAACCATCGCGATGATTATGAAAAATATGGAACGAGATAAATATGCCAAATTAATTCAAGTGGAATTAAACAAATTAGCTATCGAATTTAGTCGTTATCGAGAAAGATGGGATAAATTATCTAAAAGTATCGATACCGTTGGAAAAGAAGTAAAAGATCTACACAATACATCTGAAAAAATATCTAAGAAATTTGAAGCCATTAATAAAGTAGAATTAAAAGAAGCACATGAAGAAAAGCAATTAGAAACGATTGGATAAAAAACTTTACTTTAGAAATAAAAATGATATAATAATACTCAATTGAAATGAGTGATATTATGGTAAGAGAAATGATAGTACTAGATGCAGCCAGAAGAATGAATGATATTCAATTAGAATATGATAAAGATCAATTTGAAGTAGAATATGTGAAAGACCTTCATAAAATTATTCTAAGAAGAAAAAAAGACCAAAAAGTATTAAAAATTATTGGAGATAATATAGGCTTTTTAATTGAACATGATATTGATGGAGACATTCATTTTGTGATCAGCGATGCAAATCATTATGAAAAGAAAGGAAATCGATTAAAACATTATAAATTATTTGATGATGGATTATATTTAAGAAGTAAAGAAGCTATTGATGATACTAGAGAGTGTGCATGCCGAATTAAAGATCACTATTATATAGTAAATCAACAAATGTATGGTGGAAAAATTTATAATTTAAAAACAAAATCTAATTTTCATAATTTCATTCATGGAAAGAAGGAAATTTTTGAGCAATTTAAAGAACCTACAATTTTAGTAACAGATATCCATACTCAAAGACAAATCCAAGATGAAATTACTTATGGAATTAATTTAGATACATTTGATGTAGTAACTCCTATTTATAGTAAACTGCAACAAAGAATGATTCCTTTAATAACCGAAGATGTGTGGCATAGACCACTTTCTTTAGATAAAAAAGGACCCGCAACGATTTCAAAAGAAATTATATCTACATTAGAGAGATTAGCTTATAATTATCTAGAAGAAGAAAGCGAACTCTACCAACAAGATGGACAAGTGAATCAAGAATTTGTAAGAAAATTTACAAAGACAAAATAAAAATGCTAGTGAAAAAATGATATGAACCCCGTTTCTTGGACATAGAAACGAGGTTTTAATATGAGTAAATTAACTTATGAAGATAAGATAAAGA
>CANQFE010000017.1 GCA_947598285.1 uncultured Bacilli bacterium | reverse complement strand
ACTCTATCACTATTTAAGTATATTAGATAGTTCCATCGAAGAGTTAAAGGAAATGGAGAAAGATGAGTTTATGAAAAAATATGAAGAGAAATTAAAAAAACTAAATCAAGATATCGAGTTTACTAGTTTTTTAACAAGAGAAGAAGACATACAGTTTCAATTAAACACGGAAAGATTAGCAGGAGAAAGACAAGGAGAAAAACGTGGTCAAAAACTAGGTGAAAAGAAAAGCAAATTAGAGATTGCAAAGAAAATGATGGATAAATCAGATATCAATTATATTAGTGAAGTTACTGGTTTATCCCTTAGTACTTTAGAATCTTTGAAGAAATAAAGATAATTCTAAGAAAAGGAATTGTCTTTTTTTGACGAATTTATGTTAGATGAATTTGAGATAAATCTGTAGTACAATGTAATAGATAAACAAGAGAAACAACTCTATCACTATTTAAGTATATTAGATAGTTCCATCGAAGAGTTAAAGGAAATGGAGAAAGATGAGTTTATGAAAAAATATGAAGAGAAATTAAAAAAACTAAATCAAGATATCGAGTTTACTAGTTTTTTAACAAGAGAAGAAGACATACAGTTTCAATTAAACACGGAAAGATTAGCAGGAGAAAGACAAGGAGAAAAACGTGGTCAAAAACTAGGTGAAAAGAAAAGTCAGTTAAAGATTGCAAAGAAAATGCTAAGTAAGTATGATATAAAAGAAATATCTGAAATTACCGGGCTATCATTAGATACGCTAAAATCATTGAAATGAAAAGTAGACATTTTAACCAGTCTACTTTTTTAACTAATTTATTTTTATTTTGATTCAGCAAAAAAGACAGAATACCATTTTAAGAAACAGAAAACATTCCATACTTTTCGATAATGATCTTTTTTACCATTTTTATGTTCTTCTAACATTTTTAATAATATTTTTGTATCAAAATATTGTTTGGCAATATCAGTTTCAAACATTTTTTTTATTTCCAAATAAACATCATCTTCTCTCATCCAATCACGTATGGGAACAGGAAAACCTAATTTTTTCTTTTTATAAGATTCATTAGGAATAACTTTTTTGGCCGCGCTTCGTAAAGCAACTTTAGTATTTTCTTTGGTCACTTTATATTCTAAAGGAAGTTTTGAAGCGACTTTAAACACTTCTTTATCAACAAAAGGTACACGACCTTCTAAAGAATTCGCCATTGTCATTCGATCTGCTTTTTGTAAAATATCTTTCATAAGCCAAAAATGAATATCAATTGCTTGCATTTTGACAAGATTCGATTTTCCTTGAAATTCATCATAAACAGGTTTTGTAATTTCTTTATTTGGAATTGTGACAGGAATCTTTAATAAACGTTTGACTTCTTTTTCAGTCCATACTTTATTGACTCCAATATAAGAATCTTCTAATTTTTCCCCTCTTCTTACTAGAAAATTAATTCCTCTCATAGGTGGAAAAATAGAAAAGAATTTTGATATGGCATGACGGAAGAAAAATGGTAATTTATTATAGAAAGAATAATCTACTTCTTCACGATAGTAATTATATCCTCCAAAAAATTCATCGGCTCCTTCTCCTGAAAGAACTACTTTTACATCTTCTCTAGCAAGACGTGCGACAAAATACAATGCCACGATAGCCGGGTCACTAGCTGGTTCATCCATATGATACATAATTTTATCTAACGAAGCCATGTACTCTGTTTTATTTATTTTATAACTTTTATTTTGAATCCCTAGACGATTTGCTAAATCTTTAGCATAAGAAATCTCATTGTAACGGGGAATATCATAACCAACAGTATAAGTTTTATTTGGTTTAGCTAAAGAAACAAGGTAAGAAGAATCAATTCCACTCGAAAGAAATGAACCTACTTCTACATCACTAATCATATGATATTTAGTAGACTCTTCCATAACTTTACTAATTTCATCTACTACTTTTTCATAATCTTCTTTTTCAATTGGAAAATCTAAATGATAATAACGGTTAATTTTCATTTGCCCATTTTGATAAACAAGAGTATGACCAGCATCTAATCGTTTCACTCCTTCAAAAAATGTTTCAGTAGTAGGCGTAAAACTAAAAGTTAAAAAACTAGATAATAAAGAATCATTAAATTTTTTTTCAAAATTAGGATGATCTAAAAATGCTTTAATCTCAGAAGCAAAAAGAAACACATTATCACGAAAATAATAGTAGAACGGTTTAATTCCAAATGGATCTCTGGCACAGAAAAGTTCTTTTTTTTCTAAATCATAAAGAGCAAAAGCAAACATTCCTCGTAAATGGTTCGGTAAATCATATCCCCATTCTTGAAAACCATACAATAAAACTTCAGTATCACTTTCTGTTTGAAAAGGATAATTCTTTAATTCTTTTTTTAATTCTTGATAATTATAAATTTCACCATTAAAAACAACAACAAGGGAACCATCCTCGCTAAACATAGGTTGTTTTCCCCCTTCAATATCAATAATGGAAAGTCTTCTTTGACCTAAAGCTACATCATCTTTAATAAAAAAACCTTCAGCATCTGGACCACGATGGATAATTCGATCAGTCATTTGTTTTAATACTTTTTTAGGATTTTTAACTTTTCCTACAAATCCAGCAATTCCACACATATTTTATTCACCTAACACTTTCCTATAGTAATCTTTCTCTAAAATTAGTTTGCTTAATCGAATACGATTTGATACGATTTGATTTATATTTTTCACATAATCTTCGGAAACACTAACACCTTCATTCGCGACAAACTTTCTGGTACTTGCATAATAACGCCCTAGATCACTTACCCAACTACTATCATCAAAGATCACTATACCTTCCTCATTACTTAACAAATCTTTTCCCATAATTAACCTTGAATCATATTTTAAGCCAAATAAATTGAAAATCGTTGGTAAAACATCCATATTTCCACCTACTTTTAAAATTTTTGTTTCTTTCATTTCACTATTCCACAAAAGAAAATGACTTCGATTAATTTCAATCACACTATCACGGTTTAAAGCAATTTCATTAATATGTTCTAATGAAATATCATAAGGATAATGATCTGCGACTAAAGCAATTACGGTATCTTTTAGTTTGCCACTTGCTTCTAATTCTTTGATTAATTTTTCTAAAGCGCGATCTAATTCAATATTACTTGCTAAATAAGCTTTAATATCATTACTATAAGGTAAGTCACTTACCAAACTTTGATTTTTTCTAGCCATAGCATTTGAAGAAAAACTATAACTCATATGTCCACTTACAGTAACATAATAAGTAAAGAATGGCTCTTCTTTTAAATAATCATGGACCGTTTCTTGAATCATTTCTAAATCGCTTTCAGGCCATGTGTTACAATTGATTTTTTTCTCTAAACCATTAAAACATGCCATATAATTTTGAAAACCTAACGATTTTAAGTAAATATCACGATTTTGAAAATTGTATTTATGATCATGATAAGCTCGAACAGAGTATCCAGCTTCTTCAAACATTTTACCATAGCCAAATGGATAATAATTCTTTCCTTTGCGCCAAACATTCGAAAGCAAAGAGAGATTGGGATATAAACCTGTGAGTTCTTGAAACTCTCCACCAATAGTGCTCAAAATAAGAGGCGAATAAAAATTCTCAAAAACAAAACCTTCATGAGTTAATTGATATAAAGTTGGTGTAAGTTCTTTATCCACAGCAATAGAGTTAAAGCTTTCGGCCATAAACAAAATTAAATTTTTCCCTTGAAACATTCCCGTATACTCATTTTGAGAAGTTCCAACATCGTTAGCAAAGTATTCATGCATTTCTTTTACTATGGCATCACTTTCTTCCGATGCTAAACTTGCAAAAGGAATTTCTAAAACATTTTTGGAAAATATTTTTGGTGTTTCTTCTTCTTGTTTTTCCTCTTCAGGTTGATAAAGCTTTTGAATGGGTGGAAAAATCAGTTTTCTAATTTCTATTAATGTTCCCGGAAACATTCCAAAAGTTTCTTTATTTAAGGCATTATTTTCAAGATGAAAATAAAGTTCATAAGGGGAATTATCTTCTGTTTTATATACAAAAAGCAAACCATAAAAACCTAAATAACTAATTATCATTCCACAAAAATAAATTCCTATTTTTTGCTTCTTTATTTTCTGAAAAGAAATCTGCTTTTGAAAAAGAATCGAAAGGATGAATGGAACAAATAAGATACAAATAGCCAAAGCATTTGATAGTAAAATTTCCAAAACTTTATCTAAAAAAGAAACTGCTTGGTCTGCAAAAAAAGTTGTTGCGAGTGAAAAATAAACATCAAAACTACGTTTAAAAATAACTTCAGCACAAGACCATATAGTAAAAAGAAGGAGAAAAAGATAAAAACAAATTTTATTTTTTTTTGGGCTTCCTAAAGAGCTAAGAATGGATAAAACGAAAGCTATCAAGATATCATATAAAAGAATGAAAAGAAAATGAATATTCCAAATATTTTGATTGGTAAATAGTTTAAAGAAAAATTCAAAGTAAATTATACAGCAGAAAAATATAGCAAAATTAGGCAGCTCTTTTTTCATATCTTTACTACTCCATTTCATAATTTTATTGTACCAAAAAGTCTTTTCTTTTTAAACAAAAATCTTATTCTTTGATGAGAGAAAGGCCTACTTTTTCTTTTTCCAAATTAATTTCGCTAACATAAACTTTCACAATATCTCCCACGCTAAGAATATCAGAGGGATTTTTGACAAAACTTTTGCTCATTTTGGAAATATGTACTAAGCCATCATCATGTAAACCAATATCGATAAATGCTCCAAAACTAGTTACATTACGAACGGTTCCTGTAAGTTCCATACCTATTTTTAAATCTTTTAGGGTAAGGACATCACTTTTTAAAAGAACATCATCTAAATGATCACGATAATCCTGTCCTGGGTGAATTAACTCATCTAAAATATCTTGAACGGTATAAACGTCACTAGAAAGTTTTGAAGTTAAATCACTGGCATTGGCTTTTTTTAAAGTTTCTAAGAATGGGTCACTTCCAAAATCTTCTAACCGAAAATGAAAAAGATCTAAAAGTTTCGAAACTAAAGAATAACTTTCGGGATGAATTCTTGTTCGATCTAATACGTTTTTTCCATCGACAATTCTTAAAAAGCCAATCGATTGTTCATAGATTTTTTCACTAAAGCCAGGTAATTTTTTGACTTCTTCACGAGAAGTAAAAGGACGAGTTTTTCGAAACTCTAAAATACTTTCGATAGTTTTTTTATTAAGTCCTGAAATGTAGTTTAAAATACTAGAGCTCGCTGTATTAAGATTTACCCCAATTTCATTCACAATTTTAAAGACTGTAAAAGATAAAGCACTCGCAAGTTCTTTTTGATTTACATCATGTTGATATTCGCCTACCCCAATACTTTTCGGATCAATTTTCACCAATTCTGAGAGAGGATCTTGGATTCTTCTTCCAATGGATATGGCACTTCGCTTTTCAACTGTTAAATCAGGAAATTCTAAAATGGCTAATGGACTTGCGGAATAAACACTTGCCCCTGCTTCACTTACCAAATGATATTTCACCGAAGTTCCTTTAATGGCATCAGCAACAAACATCTCACTTTCTCTAGAAGCTGTTCCATTTCCAATCGCGATAATTTGAACTCCATACTTTTGAATTAATTCTTTTAAAATTTTTTTACTTTTTTCTGTTTCTTTTTGAGGTTCATGAGGATAAATTGTTTGGACTTCTAATAATTTACCAAAAGGGTCTAACACTGCTAATTTACACCCCGTACGAAAAGCAGGATCAAAACCCATAACTACTTTATCTTTAATTGGTTTCGTAAGAAGTAAATGGCTTAAATTTTCTTGAAAAGTAACAATTGCTTTTTTTTGAGCTTCTTCGGTTAAATCACTTCTAATTTCTCTTTCAACACTAGGATAAATCAATCGTTTTAAAGAATCTTTTATTGCATCTTTCACAATATCTGTCACAAAAGAATGAGGGTTTTTAATAAGACGTTTTTCAAAATAAGCTAAAATTTGTTCTTGAGGAAAATCAATAGAAACACTTAAAATTCCTTCTTGTTCACCTCGATTCATTGCTAAAATACGGTAATGTCTGGCATGAAAAAGAGGCTCTTCAAAATCATAATACATGGCATATACTTTCTTTTCATCTTCTTTCTTTTTCTTTAATTTGCTATGAAGATGACCATTTTTTATCACTTCTTTTTTAAGCCATTTTCTAAAAGAAGCATTATCACTAATCCATTCAGCAATAATATACTGAGCTCCTTCAATTGATTTTTTTACTCCCCAAGCATACCCAGAAGCAAGACTTTCAATAGTCCCTTTTTCAGGAAAATTCATAATTTTTTTAGCAAGTGGTTCAAGACCCATTTTAATGGCTTCAGTCGCTTTCGTTTTCTTTTTCTCTTTAAAAGGGCGATATAAATCCTCAACATCACTTAACTTAGTACAAGAAAGAATACTTGCCTTTAATTCTTCCGTTAAAAGATCTTTTTCAGAAATAAGCCGAATCACATCTTGCTTTCTTTTTGATAAATTTTCTAAATATCGATAAGAAGACTCTATTTCTCTTATTTGTTCTTCATTTAATGAACCAGTTGCTTCTTTTCGATAACGAGCAATAAAAGGAATCGTTGCTTTATTTTCTAATAAATCCAAGACAGCTTTTACCTGCTCTTTGGTAATTCCAAGTTCTTTTGATAGAAGTAAAATATTATCCATAATGCACATCCTAACTCATTTTATTGTACACTTTTTTGGAAAGAAAAAAAAGCTTATTTCGAATAGATTTATTCAGAAGGATGATTCTTTTTTGGTTTTTGTTTTAAACTTTTTTTAATTTTTTCTTTATCTTCCGCTACATAAGTACTCATAATTGCTTCACAATAGGCATTTAAGGTAATTTTCATAAGATCATCATTGGACTTTACTTTGGCATACTGTAAAATTAAGGGAAAAGAAGTTTCTTTCCAAGCCTGATATCCTAAAGAATCATAGCCAATTGTTTTATAAACACTAGGAAGTTCAAAATTTTCTTTGATAGCAAATTCTAATAATTGTTTATCTAGAAATACAAGTAAATAACAAAGATGATATAAATCTTGATTCGAAGAAGGTAAAGATTGTTTTAAAAAATAAAGAAAATTGGCATAAACAATTTGAAAACAAGATTGGACATATTCTTCAGAAGAATCATCTAACAAAGAATAACTATTCATTTTTTGAATATAATCTTCTTCAGAAATCTGATGAGTTAAATATAAAGCATTTAATTTGGCCAGTGTATAGCTCATTTCTAATTTTCCTAAATCAATCAAAATAGTATTTTTTTGATTTTCTTTTTTTGATTTTTCTTTGGAAATAATTTTATCTTTCAGAAGTTCGATTAAATGAATAAAAATAATTTGATCCATCTTTTTTAAAGATTCTAAATCTTCAATCGAAAATCCTTTTAAAAATTCCAAAACTTCCATGGGAAGAGTTACATTATTTTCTGGATAAAAGGTAATAATAAAGCTAAGAAAACGTTCTTTCATCGGTATTTCATCAATCAAGGTAAGTTCTTTATGATAAGTGTTTTGAAAAGAAAAGGTAAGTTTTTTTATCTCAGTCGTATCTTTGGAAAGGATTTTTGAAATAATGGTAAGATATTTTTGAAATAATTCCATACTGACTTGTTTTAAATTTAATAATACTGTCGGATATTCACAAAAATCTTCAAAAGTAAAATCTTGTTCCATTGGTTCATCTAAATATTTTTCATAATCTTCTAAAAAAACGCCATTTTCTTGTTTATCATCTTCAAAAAGAGAATGAAAAGGAATTTGATGAGAATCAAAAAGAATTGATAACTTTTTTAAAAAGAAAGGATTTGTTAAAAAGGGATACTGTTCTAAAAGTGCCGATGACATCACCTTAATTTGAAATTGGTAATCTTCTGGTAATGCTTCAAAATATGTGTTTAACAAAAGAAAATTAGCATCATTTTCATCTTCTAGTTGTAAGAGTGATTCAAGTGTTGTCATATAAAAACCATTTAAAAAAGGATAACAAAGAGAGGCAATTTGTTTAGAAAATGTTTTTTTCGGATAATTGGGATTTAATTCTAAAAGATCTTCTTGATTCAAAAGAAATAAAACAGCATAACTTGGTAAAGAAATGCCAGCATTCTTTAAAATAAAATAAGATTTTTTAAAAAAGGATTTTAAAAATTCATATTCATCTAACATTTGTTGAACAGGTGGGAAAAATTCTAATTGCTTCATTTCCTCAAAAGATAAATGACTATTTGATTGAACAATTTGAATTAACTGTTTAAAATAGAGAAAAGAAAAAATTCGAATCACTTCACACGGATAATCCTTTTGCCAATAAATTTGCTCAATAAAATTACTTTCAAAAGAAACAAAATATTTCTGGGCAAAAAAGTCAAAAAAATCAGCTAGTTCTTTTTTGGATATGGACCGGAATAATTGTTGTTCTTTCTCCAAATAATCTTCCACTAAAGAAGAAAGATCTTCGTTCGGAAATTTTTCATATTTTTCCAGTAATTTTACAAAATTATGTTCAAAACTCAATAACTCTTTTAATATATTCATCTTCTATTTCCTCACATTTAAGTGATATTATAGCATGATGAAGGAAAAAATCAAGTAAAGAAAACTAAAACTGATACGTTATTCTCTTATGATTTGCTTTAATATGTTGCTTCCTTGATTAATTTATTATAATTGTCTTTTTTTATTTCTAATTTTTTTGTTAATTCTTTTGTCTCCACTTGAGGATACTTTTCTTTTATTTTCTTAATCCTATTCTAATAATCAAAAGGAAAAATGTAAGTAGGAAGAGTGAAAGCCATTAGTGTTGTTAAAATATACAGTGCTGTAACTGCTGAATTAAATTCAATTGGCTCTTTTACTACAATAAAATTATCATCTATTTGCGAATATATGACTGCTTGTAAAAATTCTGGTTTTTCTAATTCATCTTCAGTTAAATTGTTTTTCGTTTGAATAGAAGAAGATATAGGCTCTCCAAATACTTTTTCTAATGAGATGGCATCAGTATTATTCACAATTATTTCAACAATATCTTCTGATATTTCTGTTATTTTATAGGTTTTAACTTCTCGGGAAAAGAAACCATCATCTTTTGGAATCCAATTACCAAAATAAGAAATTGTCCCCTGAGTATTACCAAATTCTTGATATTGTTCTTCATAACTTATATTTCCGAAACTATCTATTTCTTTTCTTTGAGATAATCTTTGTTTCATATTATCTCTAATAAATGGATGTCCGCCTCCTACGCTTGAAAAGAGCAAAGCCATTATTTCAGCTATTAAAAGATAAGGAGCAATTAAGCGAGCAGTACATATTGAAATATTTAACCTTTTCAACAGATTCATTTTGAAATTTTCTGTTTTTAAATGTTTTATTTCCAATTCAAGTTGTTGAATTTCTTTTTGCATTTCAATTAACATTTGCTTTTGTTCTAATTTTTGCTTTTCATTTAGCATAATTTCTCACCTTCTCAAAGTAGTATTTATTCTAACATATTGTAAAAGGCTTGTCAAAAGTACCAAGTCAAAAAAAATCTCTTTAAAAAGAGATTAACCTTTGTCAGTAGAACATGTTGTAAGAGCTCCACTAATGGAACCAGAAAAATTTGCATCCATATCCTCATTTTGAGGCTCATCAGTATCTTGATAAGTCACTGTTAAAGTATAAGTATTAGTCGCACCATTTCCCACCGTAACTGTTCCGATAGTATTTGTATCAGTTAAAGTTGATGTTGTAGAAGTATCAGGAAACTGGCCTTCTTCTTTTACTATAGTTGATGTTTCTTCACCATCTGTTTTTTCTAATTTATAAACTAAATTCTCTTTATTTGTCCAACCATTTGTAACAGAACTCCAGTAAAGCGTGACACACATTGGAACAGAACTAGGATTTGTAATTGTAAAACTATATTCAGCTGAGTCTCCTGGAATCCATAAACCATTATTCACAGAATTTTTAGAAATAATTGTTAAATCTTCTAAGTCAGCTGCTGTTAATCCAGCTGTTCCGACACCTTCTCTTTCATCCTTAATTGATGCTGTATAATAACTATACGTTGCTGAATACGTCATACAAAATAAAAGCATAATTGAAGAAGCTAAAACAATATATGATTTCGATTTCATTTCCATTCCTACTTTCTTATTCTTATTATCTTTTAAAATAACCTTTTTGTCAAGTCACTAAAAATGAATCGTTTCATGATTTGGTTCACGATATAAATCCTCAAACTTTCCTTTTCGAGATTGAATCATTAAACCTAAAATACCAATCACAAACAAAACAAGAGAAACAATTTGAGCAACTTTAAATCCTCCCAACATCAAAGAATCAGTTCGCATGGATTCGATAAAAAAGCGTCCAGCACTGTACCAACATAAATAAAGACATGTTAAGCCACCCACTTTTAAATATTTATAATGACGAATGAAAAACAAAAGAACAAAGCCTAAAAGACACCATAAAGATTCATAGAAAAATGTTGGTTGATAATAAACTCCATTAATTTGCATACCACGAATTATAAAATCAGGAATATGCCAGGCTTCCAATGTACTTCTTAAAACGGCTTCCCCATGAGCTTCCATGTTAAAAAAATTTCCCCATCTTCCAATTGCTTGAGCAAGAATTAATCCAACAACAGCCATATCACATATCTTTAAAGTTCGCACATTATACTTTCGACAATAGAATGTTAAAGTGAGAAACCCTGCCAAAAGGCCTCCATGAATTGCAAGTCCACCTTCCCATATTTTTAAAATACTAATTGGATCTTGAGCATATTCACTCCAATGAAAAATAACATAGTAAGCTCGCGCGCCAATAAAGCCAAAAATAATAACCCAAAAACATAAATTAAATAAAAAATCACGTGGATAATTTTGTTTTTTGCCTTCTCTCATTAATAAAAAAATGCCAATTAAAACGCCAATCAAAAGCAAAAAAGAATACCACTTTATTTCAAAATTACCAATCCGAAACATAACAGGATCCATATCATCTCTCCTATCTTATCTAAATTATATCATGTCATCTCTTTATTGTAAATTATGGAATTGTTTTTCTTTTTTGTAAAGAGGCATATTCTTTTTGAAAAATTCTTAAAGCATAAGTTCTTTCATTTAAATAAGTAGCAATCTTTTTTAATCGTTCTAAGTAAAATTGTTTTTCTTTTAAATTTCCTTCAGCAAAAAAGAATTTTTGATACATTAAAAGATTGTAATCATCGACAATTCGCCTAATTGGGGAGGTAAAATGTGTATAATAATTCGTATTTAAACCAAAATGTCCTTTATTCACTGTATCATAAAAGCTTTTTGGATATTGTCCTAAAGCAACTTGAATTTCATGTAGGTAAACTTGACTTTCTTTTTCTTTTGAAATGATATTTTTAAGTTCCATTAAATTTTTCTTATAAAGAGGACTCATTTCATGATTTCGATACAATAATGGAATTTTTAATTCAAATGCCATTTTAGCAATTTGATGATTTTGAAAAATCATTAAAGTTTCAATGAAATCTTGAGCTGAATTAGATATTTTTGGATGCGTATCTTCATGAATTTGAGCATAAGTATCATCAATTGAGAAAAATGTTTTTAAAAAGGGAAGTAAATCACAAATATTTTCTAAAGTAGTTTGATACTCTATATTTTTATCGCCAGATTGAATGACTTGGTTACAATGAAGATAAGTATCATTCAAAGAAACATATACCGGTTCAAGTACTAATTCCGTATTCCAAATAGTTTTCTTTTCTAAATCAATATCATAATAAGAACTAAAAACAAAACGAACATGATTTTCTTTTAAACTAAATAAATCATTAGCTAAAAATGATGGAAAAGTAGAACTTAAAACAGCATCTTTCACATAAATACTGGAAGTTCTTCTAGTACCTTCTTCAAAAAGAAGATTGTTTTCATTTAAATAATACATTGGGTTAGTGATATGAATTCCTAAACGATAATTTTGGCCATCTCTACTACAACTAAAGCCATCATCTTTATCAAGGGTATGTAGTTCATCTACCGTATAAATGGACCGCATATCATGAGTTTTCTTTTTCTCACCATATTTGGTATAAAGATACTTTGCTTCCTTTAACAATCCTTCTGAAAAATCTTTGGCAATATGAAATTGATACATTAATTCTTGTTCTGTAATTTCTTTTAACGAAAATGTTGTTTTGGTAAGAAAAGATATCAAAGGCTCTTGCCACTTTTTAATATAATAATGATAGGTTTCTTTTGCTAAAAAGGAAGAAACAGGAAACTCTAAAGCATTTTCTAAAAATTGATCTATTTGTCTTGCTACCGGTGGTGAGATTAATTTTTGATTTTTTTGAAAGAAAAAGGAAATTAAGCGATCATAATAAATAAGGTCATCAAAATCTTCTGATTTTGTGACATAATTTTGTAAAATTGTAATATATTCTTGAAATAAATCCATTAAGAAACGAAATCCATGAGCTTCTAATAAATTAATCTGATGAGGTAATTTTTCTAACATATCTTCAGCAACACTTAAATTGCGAATTTCAAAAACAATTTGATATAAAAGTTCTCGTTTACTTTTATCATAACTAGCATCAAATTCCTTGCTTAATTCTAAAGATAAAATTTCAATCTTTCCTAAAATCTTTAACAGTAATTTATAATGAGCATCTTTTTTATAATTGGTAATTCGGTGTAAAATCATCATTCGAATCACTTGTAATTCGGCATAAATTTCTTTTTGTTCTTGCAGAGAAAGAGAAAGAGATTTTCCTAAAAAAGTAAATAAAGAAAAGAAATAATAATAATTTTTTTTGGCGTGAAAATGTTCTAAATCATAACGTAAAAGTTGCAAACTTTTTTTGATTTGCGTTTGACTTTTCCAGCGATTAATTTCTTTCAAGTCTTGATTGATTAACATTTTACGAAAAGAAATAATACTATTATTTTGATTCATAAACTCTCCTATTTTTTTCATTATAACAAAGAAAATGAAAAAAAAGAAGGAAAATTCCTTACTTTTTCAATACTTTTAATAACCAATTTCCGGTATAAGAATTTTTTATTTTGCTTACTTCTTCTGGAGTCCCTGTCGCGATGATTTGCCCACCATTTTCACCACCATCTGGTCCTAAATCAATAATATAATCAGCTACTTTAATCACATCTAAATTATGTTCAATTACAATTACGGTATCTCCATTATCAACAATCCGATTTAAAATAGTAAGCAATTTTTTAATATCTTCTGTATGAAGACCAGTTGTTGGTTCATCTAAAATAAACAAACTTTTTCCGGTTGGTTTCTTTTGTAATTCTTTTGCTAGTTTTACTCTTCCTGCTTCTCCACCAGATAAAGTAGGCGCGCTTTGACCAAGAGTAATATAGGTAAGTCCAACATCCATTAAAACATCTAATTTTCTTTTGATTTTCGGAACATTTTCAAAAAAGGTAGCTGCTTCTTTAACTCTCATATCTAAAACTTCACTGATGTTTTTTCCTTTAAATTTGATTTCTAATGTTTCTTTATTATAACGTTTGCCATGACAAACATCACAAGGAACATAAACATCTGGTAAAAAGTGCATTTCAATTTTTTTGACACCATCACCCCAACAAGCTTCGCATCTTCCGCCTTTTACGTTAAATGAAAACCTGCCTTTATCATACCCATGCATTTTACTTTCTTTCGTATTTGCATATAAATCACGAATATCATCAAAAACTCCTACATAAGTAGCTGGATTACTTCTTGGGGTTCTACCAATGGCATCTTGACTAATCATGACCACTTTATCAATATTTTCTAAGCCTTTTACTTCTTTACATTTTCCAGGAATTTCTTTGGATCTATAAATTTCTTTCGCGACTGTTTTATATAATATTTCATTCACTAAAGAACTTTTTCCGGAACCAGAAACACCAGTAACACAAATAAATTTTCCTAATGGAAACTTCACATTAATTTTCTTTAAATTATGTTCTTCTGCTTTGACAACTTCCAAAAATTTGCCATTTCCTTTTCTTCGCTTTTTAGGAACTTCAATTTTTTCTAAGCCACTTAAATAACGGCCCGTTAAACTATTTTTATCTTTCATGACTTCTTCTGGAGTCCCTGCACTAACGACTCTGCCACCATCATCGCCAGCCCCCGGACCAATGTCAACTAAATAATCGGCCGCGCGCATCGTATCTTCATCGTGCTCTACCACAATTAATGTATTTCCTAAATCTCTCATTTCTTGTAATGAACGAATTAATTTTTCATTATCTTTTTGATGTAGTCCAATACTTGGTTCATCTAAGACATATAATACCCCAGATAATTTACTTCCAATTTGAGTAGCTAAACGAATCCTTTGAGACTCACCACCAGATAAAGAACCAGCTGGTCGATTCAGTGTTAAATATTCAAGTCCAACATTTACCAAAAAAGAAAGACGATGATCAATTTCTGTTAACAAAAGACGACTAATATTTTCTTCTTCCGAAGTTAGCTTTAAAGTTCTTAAAAAATCACGTAACTTTAAAATACTCATGGTTGTCATATCATAAATATTTTTATCATTAATATAAATTGATAAGACACTTTCTTGAAGTCTTGTTCCATGACACGTATTACATTCTTGTTCAACCATAAATGTTTCAAGCCATTCTCTTGTCCAAGCGCTTGTTGTTTCCACATAACGTCTTTGTAAATTTGGAATCGCTCCTTCAAAGTAATCATTGGTAAAACGAACATTCTCATTTTTAGCAATATACTTAATTTCAATTGGTTCAGGTGTCCCATAAAGTAAAATTTTTAATTTTTCTTTAGGAATATCTTTCACAGGTGCATTCATATCAATCCCATATTTTTCACATACCGCACGAATTGTTGTTTGATGAGTATTATTATCAATTGTATACCCTAATAAAGCATTTTGATTTAATGATTTTTCTTTATCGGGCAAGATTAAATCTTCACTAATTTTTAGTTTTGTTCCTAAGCCTTTACAATCAGGGCAAGCTCCATAAGGACTATTAAAAGAAAATAATCTTGGCTCTAATTCAGGAATAGAATAGTTACAATAAATACAGGCATAATGTTCACTCATCACAATTTCTTCTCCACCAATGACATGTAAAACAACTTTTCCATTGGCTAAATGAGTACTGGTTTCAATTGATTCAAAGATACGACCTCGTTCACTTTCTTTAACAACTACCCTATCAACTACGACTTCAATATTATCTTTTTTGTTTTTTTCTAATTTAATTTCTTCATCTAAACTTAACGTCTCGCCATTCACTCGAACTCTTGAAAAACCTTGACTTCTCAAATCATCAAATAAATCTTTATGAGTTCCTTTCTCTCCATGAACAACTGGAGAAAGAATTTCGATCTTCGTCCCACTTTCAAATTCCATTACTTTATTGGTCATTTCCTCAATACTTTGGCTTTTAATTGGAATATGATGATGAGGACAATAAGGAACTCCGATTCGGGCGAATAAAAGTCTTAAAAAATCATAAATTTCAGTGATTGTCCCAACCGTACTCCGCGGATTTTTATTCGTTGTTTTTTGATCAATAGAAATACTTGGAGATAATCCTTCGATACTATCAACATCTGGTTTTTCAGTACCTCCGATAAATTGTCTAGCATAAGCAGATAAACTTTCGACATATCTTCTTTGCCCCTCAGCAAAAATAGTATCAAATGCTAAACTACTTTTTCCGGAACCTGAGACTCCTGTCATGACGATTAACTTATTTTTAGGAAGTTCTATATCTATATTTTTTAAATTATTTTCTCTTGCTCCCTTGACAACAATTTTGTCCATCCTAAACCACCTCGAATTGCATTTATTATTCTAACACAAAACTAAAAAAATATATGCAAAAATAATATAGCATATATTTGTTTGGCATTCAAGTAATTATCCAAATAATTCAACAATATAACAACTGTCTTCGACATAAGTGATGGCAATTCCTACTGATTGATAACTGGAACGAACCATATTTTCATAATGCCCTGGTGAATTTACAAAACCTTCATGAAAATAGTTAGCATCACAAGAATAATATTCAGCGTAAAAATTTTCTCCTCTTGCTAAAGTATTCACGCTGTAAAAAGGTTCATTATTACTAATCCGATAGTGATGATCGCCATTCATCTCAAAATCATAATTTAAAGATATTTCATGAGCTCTTACCATCGCGCTCAACTCTAAAGATTTACTCCAAGATAAAGTTGGAACTCCTTTACTACTTCTTAAAATATTAATTTTTTGAAACATTTCTTGAGTTACTTGTGAATATTTATAGTAAGGAGCTGGATCTATAAAACGAACTGCATATAAAGAAAAGCTATGGTCAACAAGAATCGTTTCATTCTCGCGATATAAAATAGTATCTGCACTGCTCGTTTGTGCATAACCACGCGTTGTATAAAAATCATCTTCTAAATCAGGTAAAGTAATTGAACAGGAAGAAGAAGTATTATAAGTAGAACAGGAAAGATATTTAGTATCACGAAAAGCACCATTTCCATAAATAGTCACATTGATATTTTTTTTCGTAAGAGCATAAAATGTTTCATCTTTGCCAATTGAAACACGCTCGCCAGGACGGTAAAGCGCGGTGACATCATTAGGATTATTTCCCCAACCAATTATTGTTTTATCACTGCTTAAAATATTAGGTAAAAGAATTGAACAAGTATCTTCGGTCGTAAAACAAGTTTGAATTTTATCTTCTTCCCCTAAAGCAGCTCCATTTTCTATAAAAGTGGCTGTAAAGCCTTTAGTTTCTGTAGGAGGTGCAGGAGTTTCTGTTTTTTCTTCTTCATTTTTTGGATCTTCTTGTTCCTTTTCTTTCGAATCTTCATTAGAATTTGGACGATTTTCATTTTCTAAATCATTTTCATTAGAATCAACTTTATCAGAACTATCTTTGTCTGAATCAGTTTTATCAAAATCAGTTGAAGATGAATTAGAAGAACCAGAAGATCCCGAATTAGGATTTGGCTTTCCAGAATTAGAAGATGGTTTTTGATTTGGTTTTACAGTATTTCCTCCTGGACTATCAGGTTGATATGCCTGATAAGACTCCAAACGACGAACCAATTGTTCAATTTTGTCTTTCTGAATAAAAGAAGGAATAGAAAAGAAAACAAAAACCACTGTTATGAAAACAGAGAGAATAATCACACTTGTTTTTGTATCCATTTTATCCTTCTTCATATTCTTCAACCTACTTTCATTATAAGAAATTGACATTTTATTTTCAATAGTTTGTCACTTAATATTACATTGGACTTGACATTTGTTTTTCTTTAAAAAGTGTATCTCATATTTGCGATTTTCCGCTTTTTATGTTATAGTTAAGAAAGGTGAGAATATGAATCAGAAAAGACTTCAAAACTTGTGTTTAGGAATTTTTTTTATCGTTAGTTATCTTTTTATTTTACCCCTTTTTATTGCTAGTATACTAAAATTAATCCCTATGTCAGATACAATCTATATGATCGTAGGTAATTTTCTTATTTATTTCATTACTTTATTATTTCTCATTTTTTATTATAAAGATTCCTTAAAAAAAGAATGGAAAGATTTTCTTGGCAACTGGTTAGAGTATCTTAAAAAAGCCGTGTTTACTTTTTTAAAAGGAATTTCATTTATGATCATTGTGAATCTTATCATTCTTTCTTTTTTATCGAATTTGCCTCAAAACGAAGAAATCAATCGAAATATAATTACAACATTACCTATTTTTTCAGTTATATCGATGATTTTTCTGGGACCATTCATTGAAGAGTTATTATTCCGAAAAGGATTAAAAAATGCTTTTTCTAATAAGTTTGCTTACTCTATTTTTTCAGGATTTCTTTTTGGTTTTGCTCATATTTTAGCTTCTTTGGATTTTGGAAGTTTCAGTGCTTTTCTAAATAGTTTACCAGAATGTCTTTTTCTTATTTCTTATGGAGGAATTGGCTATTTTTTAGCTGAAGCCTATTACGAAACAGATAATATTTTTGTTAGCACGATTGCTCATATGATTCAAAATACACTTGGTGTTAGCTTAATTTTACTAGGGGCTCTTTTATGATGGAAGAAAAAGAAAAGAAAAAATGGGGAATCCTTCCCAAAATTGGAATTGGTATTTTCATGATAATACTATTATTATTTGGTTATATTCGCTACATCGAACCGTCTCAACTAGAAATTAATGAATATGCCATCGTTGATGAAAAAATACCTCAATCTTTTCACGGTTTTAAAATTGTCCATTTTTCAGATATTCATTATGGGAACACCACAAATGAAAAAGAATTAAAAAAAGTTGTTGATAAAATCTCTTTATTAAAACCTGATTTATTAGTTTATACAGGAGACTTATTTGATTCTAATGTTTTACTTTCTGATGAAGCCAAAAATAATATTATTCATCTTTTGAGTGAGTGCCATGCAACTTTAGGAAAATATGCAATCTTAGGAGATCAAGATACTTTGCAAGAAGGAATTCAAGAGATTTACAAAGAAGCAGGATTCCAAATTTTAAACAATCAAAACATTCCTATTTATTATCAAGATATTACTCCTATTTATTTAGGTGGAATTCCATCCATTTCGAAAGGAGAAGAAGATTTAGAAAAAGCTTTACAAAAAGAAAAAAATGGATATCAAATTCTTTTAATGCATGAACCAACTCTTTTTGATGAAGTGAAAAATGCCGATTTAGTCTTAGCTGGCCATAGTTTAGGAGGTACAATTAGAATCCCTGGCTTTGGTGGATTAATAAAACTTACTAATACAGATGAGTATGAAAAAGGAAAATATGAAAAAGACGAAAAAATACTTTTCGTCTCAAGTGGAATTGGTACAGAAAATTTACCTGTTCGTTTCCTTAACTATCCTTCCATTAATCTATATCGGCTTTATTCTTATTAGGAATCTATTTTCTCTAAAGTACGAACTAAATTAGAACTTTTGCTTTTAGAAGAAATCCAATAACAAGAATCACGATAGTAATCTAAGAAAACTTGATCTGTTGGATTAGAAAGTACAAAAAACAATTCTTTCTTCATTAATTTTTCTTTTAAGCAAAGGTACTCGAAAGCAATTCTTTTATTAACACCTCTTGAATAAAATTCTACATCTCTTTTAGAAAATAAATAAGCATCTAAATCAGGAAAATTTCTTTCAAAATCTTGCCAAGGAAAAGCATTTAAATTACTTTGGTTTAATTGAAATCCAAAAACAAGAGATTCATCATTTTTCAAGAAAGAATATTGCTTTAATGTTGGGATACTTTCTTTTTCTTTTAAAACATATTGATAAGTTTCTAAAAATTTTTTAAGATGCTTGAGATAATCATCAGAAAAATAATAACCATTGTATAAAACTTTATCTTTTTTATCTGTTATTTGAATACCATTTTCTGAAATTAAATAATCATAGAAAAGAGAAATCTCTGTCTTCTCTTTTTTTGCTTCTATTTCAAATAAAATTCCTTCTTTTTGATTTTTTTCCTTTTGAGAAGAAATTATCATTTGATGATCTTTCTCTTGAAAAGAAATATATTTCGCATCATTTCTAGGTTTATTAGACATCACAATTACTTGATAACCATATTTTTGCAAACATTTTATATAATAGATTCCTTCTTTTGTTTGTTCATAAGTATCTCCTAGAAATGCTGTATCACTAATTACAATCGTTTTCATGTTCACCTCATAAGATTATTATATTCCAAAAAGGAAAGAAAAAGCAAATTTTTACAGAAAAAAAGCAAATATTATAATATATTTGCCAAATTCACAAATTCAAAAGATATTGTTTGATTAGATACATTTTCTTTTAAATTGGAATCAATCCAAATTTTGATATCATAATTTTTACTTTCGGCAGTTAAAACTCCTTCTTCTAGTTCAAAATAATAGTATTCTTCATCTTCAGAGATGTAATAATTTTTTAAATAAGAAATATTGCCAGCAATCCATATTTTTAAATTTTGATAATTTAAAGTTGATGTTTTACGAATTCGAATTCCTAACGTATAATTTGTTTTTAAATAAGTATCATTTACCATTTTCACTTGATAAGGAACTAATCTGCTTAGTGCTTCTTCATCACTCATAGGATACATATAATATTGAGAGCTATTTTTCACATCTACATATGCATAACTTGGATTTTGTCTGGCATATTCCTCTAATTCTTTTATTTCTCCATGATTAAGATGATTCCAAGAAATAAATGAAATTGCAACAAAAAAAACGGCAAAAATAATTTCAAAGCAATTTAAAGCAATAATTTTATTAATATTTTTCATAGAAACCCCCTTAAAACTATTCACATTATACCACAAAAAAAGGAAAAAAGCAAATTAGGCTTTTTTTCCTCTAATTTTTCTTTCTTTTCTTACCCTTTCCTTTGTTGTTTTTTCGTTCTTTTTTCACTTTTTCTTTTGTTTCTTTTAATTTTGGTAATTCTATTTTTTTTGGTAAATCATCCGTTGATATTTTTGGTCCTCTTACTTTTGTTGAGAAAACCGCATAAGAAGTTTTTGGTATTGGATCTCTATCCGTTGGTTTTCTTTTTGGACGATATTTATCTTCTAATGTCTTCTCTGTAATTTCTTTTTCTTTGGTCTGAATTTCTTTTTCTAATTTTTCTGTATTTAATTGATTTTGAACTTTATTTTTAGCAGTCGTTAACCTAAATATTTTTAATACATCACTAATGATTACAAATAAAGCAGGAATTACGACTACAATTAGCCAGCCACCTTTTGTAGATAAGAAATGTTGGAGCAATCCTAATTTCGGAATACGGATTAAAACTTTTCCTAAAACATTTGTAAACTTTGCCGGAGCTCCATCTGGAGAGATATTGGCATCTCCTTTTGTCACATATACAATTTCTCCATCTTCTTCTCTAATACTATCTACACGATGTGTAATTGTCATTCCTTTGG
Source organism: uncultured Bacilli bacterium (assembly GCA_947598285.1). Lineage (GTDB taxonomy): Bacteria > Bacillota_I > Bacilli_A > RF39 > UBA660 > Ventrenecus. Next base: position 1,264 of record CANQFE010000017.1, on the reverse strand, counting down.
TTAAAGTAGCAGTAGATATAAAGGTAATAACATCTCCAACTTTAATATCCTCAGGCTTAGAGACCGCGACATCAATAATAACATCATTGGGATTAATATTAGGAACCATACTTGGAGTAACAATAGTATATAAACTTAGGAAAGGACGATAATTCTCCCCTTTCTGAGCATAAATTTTAACACTCACAAAATAATAAAGTAAAAAAGCAGCGATTAAAACTAGAATAACTAAAACGACCCAAGATAAAATTCCAGTTATGAATTTAATAGTTTGAGTAATAGAACTAATTTTGCTACTTTTATTCTTCATAACTGAAACCTCTCTATTCTTTACTATTTATTATTATAACCAATAACACTTAAAAATACAAGTTCCAAAAGAAAATTAGTTATCAAAAATATTAGATCAATTTATAAGATAAGGATTAGATGAACTACCATTATTTTCATTATCTTGAATTTGAACAGTTGATTTTAAATATAAAGACGGATATGTCTCTCTGTGATTAGAACAAGTATCACCTCTGACTTGATATTTATCAATATCAAATTTGCTTGTAGCATTATCTGTTGCATTTATCGGAGATAAAGTTTGTATATATTCATTACTATGATAAAACCAATCATTTGAGTTACACTCATCATTTGTAGTCCAATTTTTTAAAGAAATAGTGAGGCATTTAGTCTTTCCTTCAATACTTCCACCACTTGTTGCATAGCCATAATCACTTGGATACATTAATGCTATTTTCCCTTGCCATGTCGTCTTTCTTTCGACATTATCATTACAATTATTACCTTGATTACAGATTTTTCCATTATTAGAACTTCGCTCATACTGATAAAAATGCGTGACGAATCGATTTTCACTACTTGCATATTTATCATTATCAATACTTCCTGTATTCCATATAACATCCTCTATCATCTGTTTGCTTTCTGCTTTCATTCCATTACTTTCAAAATTACATGATGTAGTACCATTCTTTTGGCCATTATAACAATTACCACTTCCACCAGTCCAATATAAACTATTATTAATTAATATTTCTTGACCTTCTTTATTTTTATCTTTGTTCTCTTCATGATCAGGATTTAAGAGCTTCATTAAGTCCGATTCACTCCATTCATTTACTCCATAACCACTGTTAATATCTGATGGTGATGTATCCCAACTATATTGTCCGATACTTTCATTTCTTATAATCTTCACTCTTTGTTCTACTGTTCCATTAGTTGTTAATACATTCACTAATCCTATAAT
>CANQFE010000016.1 GCA_947598285.1 uncultured Bacilli bacterium | reverse complement strand
GAAGAGTTAAAGGAAATGGAGAAAGATGAGTTTATGAAAAGATATGAAGAGAAATTAGAGAAACTAAATCAAGATATCGAGTTTACTAGTTTTTTAACAAGAGAAGAAGACATACAGTTTCAATTAAACACCGAAAGATTAGCAGGAGAAAGGCAAGGAGAAAAGAAAAGTCAGTTAAAGATTGCAAAGAAAATGATGGATAAATCAGATATCAATTATATTAGTGAAGTTACTGGTTTATCCCTTAGTACTTTAGAATCTTTGCAGAAATAAAGATAATTCTAAGAAAAGGAATTGTCTTTTTTTTGATGAATTTGTGAACTAAAATTGATATATTTTTTAATATTTGTTATACTAAAGTTAGATGAATTTGAGGTGACTTATGAAATCAACCAATCCGAATGCTATTGAAGTAACTCATGTAACCAAAACTTTTAAAATTTATTATGACAAAGCTAGTACTTTAAAAGAACATTTACTTTTTTGGAATCGTAATAAAAGTGAAGTGTTTACTGCTTTAAAAGATATTCAAATTGAAATTAAAAAAGGAGAAACAGTGGGACTCATTGGTGTCAATGGTTCAGGGAAATCCACTCTTTTAAAATTAATGACCAAAATAATTTATCCCAATCAAGGAAAAATTGTCACTCATGGGAAATTAACCAGTTTACTAGAACTTGGCGCGGGATTTCATAATGATTTTACGGGAAGAGAAAATATTTATTTTAACGCGGCTATTTTTGGATTAACAAAACAAGAAATTGATAAAAGAATTAACAAAATTATTGAATTTTCTGAATTAGGAGATTTTATTGATAATCCAGTCCGAACTTATTCTTCTGGAATGTATATGCGGCTTGCTTTTTCAATCGCGATTAATGTTGATGCAGATATTTTATTAATTGATGAAATTTTAGCTGTTGGCGATCAACATTTTCAAGAAAAATGTTTCCAAAAACTACAAGAATTAAAACAAAGTGATAAAACTATCGTAATTGTAAGTCATGATTTAGGCAATATTGAAAATCTTTGTACAAGAGCGATTTGGATTCATGAGGGAACTGTAAAAAAAGATGGAAAACCAAAAGAGGTTATTTCAGAATATTTAAAAAAGTGCGGGTGAGATGAATGAGTATTTTTAAAAATTTATATCAATATCGGGAACTACTAAAAACAAATGTTCAAAAAGAAATTAGAGGAAAATACAAAGGATCTTTTTTAGGCGTATTATGGAGTTTTTTAAATCCTCTTTTAATGGTTCTTGTCTATGCTTTGGTTTTTCCCTATATTATGAGAGTTCCAGTTGATAATTATTTAGTTTTTTTGATTGTCGCGATTATTCCTTGGAATTATTTTACTACTGTGATTACTACTGGTTCTAATTGTGTTTGGATGAATGCCGGAATTATTAAAAAAGTTTATTTTCCAAGAGAAATCCTACCTGTCAGTGTTATTTTAGCAGGTTTAATTAATTTTTTAATTTCTTGTTTTATTATTCTTATTTTTCTCATTTTTAGTGGGATTGGTTTAAGCATTCAAATTCTATGGCTTCCTTTGATTGTCATATTACAAAGTATTTTAAGTTTAGGCTTGCTTTTTATTTTAAGTGCGATTAATGTTTATGTAAGAGATGTAGAATATATTGTTACTTTTTTCTTAAATCTTCTTTTTTATGGGACACCAATTTTATATACTGCTGATTTATTTCCTGAAAAAATTCGGTTTTTATTATATTTAAATCCGGTAGCTCATTTAATTGATGCTTATCGAAGTATTTTCTATTATCAACAAATTCCCAATATTTTTTCTATCATCTACTTAGTTGTCATTTCTTTGGCTTCATTTTTAATTGGTTATTTTGTTTTCCGAAAATTGGAGAAAGGATTTGCAGAGGAGGTTTAACATGAAAGTAGCTGGAGTAGTGGTATTGTATCAACCAGACTGTTCTTGGAAAGAAAATATCAAAAGTTACTTACCTTACATAGACCTTTTATATGTTGTTGATAACTCTCCTGAAAAAACAAAGATTTTAAATGATCACAAAATGATAACTCTTTCCTCTAAAAAAAATTTAGGAATGGCCAAAGCATTAAATCTTGCTGCGCAAAGAGCAATTAAAGATGGTTATGATTTTCTTTTAACCATGGATCAGGATAGTAAATTTACCAAAGACGGATTATTAAAATTAATAGAGTTTATAAAAGAAAATGATGTTACTAAAGTTGGCATTGTTAGTCCTTATCATGTCATTGAAACTAATTTCGTAAAAAGCCAAGAAAATATCGATTATCCGATGGAAGTTATGACTTCCGGAAACCTTTTAAATTTAAAGGCTTATCAAGAAGTAGGGGGTTTTCAAGATAAACTTTTTATTGATTGTGTTGATACCGAGATGTGTCTTAATTTAAGAGTTCATGGATATGAAATTGTTCGCCTTAATGATGCTTTACTATATCACCATTTAGGAAATACGGAAGTGAAAAACTTTTTCGGTAAAAAAGTGATCTGTAGTAATCATAATCCTTTCAGAAGATATTATATGATTCGTAATACAATGTATGTGACAAAATGGTATCATTCGTTTTTTCCGCAATATTGTAAATATTTACGAAAAGTTCAAAGACATCAAATTGGAAAAGTACTTCTTTTTGAAAAACAAAAAGGGAAAAAAATTAGAATGATGTTAAAAGGATATTTTGATTATTTACGAAAAAAAGAAGGAGAAGTTTATGAAAGAAAAAATTGTGATTAAAGAGAAAAAAATAAGTGGTCTTACTCATCCAATGCTTTATCTTAGTGGTTACCTTAAAGAACAATCAAAATTAGATGTCTATGCCGATGGTATTTTAATCGATAGTCATTTACGAATTATTGATGAAGATTTTTTTATCCTAACGGCTTTACTTTTAACAAGTTATCATATCATTGAAGTAAAGTGTGCAAAAGAAGTCATTGTTCATTTAAAAAATTCATTCTTTTCGCGTTTTTGTGAAAGAATTCATGGCATTATTTATGTTATATGGCGAAAAATATGTCTCTTTTTTCGTGTGTTTTTATGGGGAATGAAAAAGATATGGCAAGATTATCATTTTTTAGTCCCACCCAAAATGTGGAAGGTATATTATCAAGGATTTATGGAACGGATTCGCCAAAATAACTCATCTTATGCTCTAAATCCATTGGTTCAAAAAGAGTATTTGAAATGGCTTTCGTTTCATGAAAAGAAAACAAACTATACGCCTATGCCTTATGAACCTCTTATTTCTCTTTTAATTCCTGTTTATAATATTAGTTCTCAGTTTTTATCTCTATGTATTGATTCTATTTTACATCAAACTTATTCTCATTTTGAAATTTGTTTAGTAGATGATGCTTCTAGCAATTTAGAAACAATTGAAACTTTAAAAAAATATGAACAATTAGATCCCCGAGTTCGAGTAAAATATCGAAAAGAAAACGGTCATATTTCTAAAGCAACAAATGACGCGCTTAAAATGGCCAAAGGAGAATATGTTGGCCTTGTTGATAATGATGATGTATTAAGAGAAGATGCTTTAGCTAAAGTAGTAGAAGCATTAAATGAAAATCAGTATGATCTCATTTATTCTGATGAAGATAAACTAGATTTACATGGAAAACGTTGTTATCCTAATTTGAAACCAGATTATTCGCCAGACTTTTTATTGAGTTCCAATTATATTTGTCATTTTACGGTTTTAAGAAAAAGTATTGTTGAAAAAGTTGGCGGTTTTCGAGTTGGCTTTGAAGGCGCTCAAGATTATGATTTATTTTTAAGAGTCACTGAAGTAACCAAAAAAATTCATCATATTCCCGAAATTTTATATCATTGGCGAATGGTAAATGGTTCCACTTCAATGGAAATTAGTAATAAAAGTTATGCCTTAGAAAAAGGCAAAAAAGCCTTAGAAGAAGCTTTAAAACGGCGAAAAATAAAAGGGTCTGTTCATATTCATCCTAAGGTTCCATATTACTATATTGAGTATCAAATAAAAACTCCCAAAGTCTGTATTTTAATTCCAATTCGAGATCATGCTAGTACAACCGAGAAATGTTTGAAATCAATTTATGAAAAAACAACATACTCTAATTTTGAAGTAGATATTATAAATAATGGAAGCGAAAAAGAAGAAACTTTTGAGCTTTTAAAGCAATATCAAAAAATGCATTCTAACTTTAAAGTCATTGATGCTAATATGGAATTTAATTATTCTAAAATTAATAATATAGGTGTTTCAAAGACGAATTCAGAATATCTTTTACTTTTAAATAATGATATTGAAGTTATTACTCCTAACTGGATTGAAATATTACTTGGTTATGCTTCTCAAAAACATGTTGGAGCTGTTGGAGCTAAGCTTCTTTATCCAGATAATACAGTTCAACATGGCGGTATTATTATTGGTCTTGGTGGAGTAGCAGGGCATGCATATACCGGACTATATAAGGATTCTAGAGTATTTGGTGGTCGTTTATCAGTTCCTTGCGATGTAGGTGGTGTCACTGCCGCTTGTCTTATGATCTCTCGGAAAAAATATGAAAGTGTTAATGGCTTAGAAGAAAAATTAAAAGTTGCGTTTAATGATGTTGATTTTAATTTAAAGCTTCAAGAAAAAGGGTATTATAATGTCTTTGTTCCACAAGTAGAGCTTTATCATGATGAATCAAAGAGTCGGGGAACAGATACCAAAGGAGAAAAATACAAAAGATTTATTTCTGAAGTTGAATTTATGCAAAAAAAGTGGAATGAAAAACTTTTTACTGATCCATTTTATAATAAGAACTATAGTTTAAAATATAGTTATATGTTAGATAAAGAAGAGAAAGAGAAAAAGGCAAAATAAAACTAAATTCTTAATATCAAAATTTCTTTTAGTAAAGAAAAAAAGTTATTCACTTATTACAAATGATTGGATTTATTTCAAATTAAATCTATATCCATTTTCAAAAAATTAAGATTATGATATAGTACTATTTAGGAGAGATGATTTGTATGTTTCAAAAATTAATGGCTAGGCAAGAGATTCGCTTTTTATTTGTTGGTATTTTAAATACGATTGTTGGATATGGTATCTATGCTTTCCTTGTCTTTTTTCACATGCATTATTTAGTAGCTAATACAATTTCTACAATATTGGGAGTTCTTCATAGTTATTTATGGAATCGTTATTTTACTTTTCGAAGTAAAGAAAAGGCTGGAACGGAATTAATCAAGTTTATTTCTGTTTATCTTTTAAGTTATGTCATAGGGACCTGTACCTTATATCTTTTTAATCATTATTTACATATAAGCCCTTATCTTGCCGGCTTAATTAATTTAGTGATTACAACATTGATTAGTTATTTTGGTCATAAAAATTTTAGCTTCAAAAAAATAAAAATAAACTTTCAAGAATTAAAAAAATATAAAAAATATATCATACCAGTTATTTTGTGCTGTGCTTCTTTTTTAGTATTGCTTTTATTTCAAAATGTTTCTGAATTTACTGATGAAGGAGATGTGATGTTAGGAGCCTTAACTTTAGCAAAAGGTGGTTATATTTATAGTGATTTTGCTTCTCAACATCTTCCTTTTACTTATTTATTTTTTAGTCTTTTTGCTTTTTTAGGAGTTCATAGTATTTTAGGATTTCGAATCTGTTTGTATCTTACCCTTTCGTTGTTTTTTACCTTTTTATATGTTCGTTATCATAAAAAAATTGGTTCTCTTCCTTTTCTTTTGTATCCTTTTGTTTATATGTTTTTTATGTCATATACTTTGGGATCAAGAGTTTTATCCGAGCATATTGAATCGCAATGTTTAGTTTTATTAATTTTAGAATTAATTGTTTTTTGGAAAGAAAAAAAATTATCGGTATCTAGTAAAATTATAATTCCTACAGCCATTGTTGTTTCAATATTAAGTGCTTTTGTTTCAATTATTCCATGCTTTGTGATTGTATTAACGTTTATTGGTTTAGATATTTCTTTTGAGCCTCATTTTCATTTCACAAAATATTTGCAACACTTTTGGAAAGAATATAAACTAATCATTATTGTTGGACTTGGTTTAGTAGGACTATTTTTAGGCTATCTTTTGGTAACTGGAACTTTAGAAGAATGTTATAAGCAAGCCTTTTATTTAAATACAGAAATTTATTCTAAATATAGTGGATATTCTTCTAATCCTTTGAAAACAATGATAAACATACCATTTCAATTTTTACAGTCTTTTCAATTAAAACTTACAAAAGATAATATTATATTTATCGCTCTTGCGTTTATATTATTTCTATATGGTTATGAAATGAGTAAAAAAAGTATTGGTTTTTCATTAATTACAGTCTATATCATTTTACTTTGTGGTAATCGAACCTTTTTTGAATTTCATGCTTTACCTTTTTATGCAGCATTAAGTATCTGTGCTCTTTATGTGATTCAAAATTGGCCAAAAGAAATTATTGTCTGTGGAACTTTTGTGTTTGTGATTGCTTTTGCCATGGTAAATAAAACCAATCTTATGAATTATTTAAAACCGCGTAGTGTGGATACAACTTATTATAATGAAGTGAATCAATTAAATAATTCTGATTATTTATTTCGAGTGGATGTTAGTACTTCAGCTTTTCTTGATGCCGAGAAAATGCCTGGAAGCCGGTTTAGTGGGTTAGTTCCTTGGTTTGCCGAAATATATGAAGATGAATATCTAAATGACATCAAAGAAAAAAATCCAAATATTATTTATTATGAACCATGTTCCGAAGTTTGGGGGCATTATTATAAAGATTTTGTTCCAAAGATAAGAAATTATATTTTTCAAAATTATACCTATAATTCTCATTATCATCTTTGGATTCGAAAAGATTATTTAAAGGATTCAGAACATCTTTTACAAAATGATTTTGCTGAGTATTCAAATGCGTATCGTTATAATTATCCATATCCTATTCAAAATAATTATTTAGAACAAACAATCTATCCGGAAGCAAATTTGAGAAAAATAAACATTTTTTTAGGAACATATCATAGAACAAATTATTCACATCTTTTATTTGAAATATTGGATGATGATGCTTTAGTTTATCAAAATGAATTTTCAGCTGATCATTTAATCGATAATAGCTGGTATGAAATAAATTATCCATTTTTAAAAGGAAAAAAATATACAATCAGAATTACATCAAAATATACAAACTTTTCGGATTTTGTAGCCGTTTATATCGCCCCAGATGATTTTCATTTAGATTCAAATCAATTGTATATTAATGGAGAGAATAGTAATAGTGACTTACTGATGGAAATGTTTTATGAAGGAGTGTAGTAAAAATGAAAACAATTAGTATTATGGTTCCAACTTATAATGAAGAAGAAAATGTTAGTCTTATGTATGAATCTTTAAAAAAAATGTTTCAGAAAGATTTGCCAAAGTATCAATATGAAATATTATTTATTGATAATAAAAGTAAAGATAATACTAGAAAATTAATCCGTGAGATTTGCAAAAAAGATAAACAAGTGAAAGCGATTTTTAATTCTCAAAATTTTGGCCAATTTAACAGTCCTTATTTTGGTTTGATTAGCACAAGTGGAGATTGTACTATTTCAGTGGCTGCTGATTTTCAAGATCCTATTGAAATGATTCCTAAATTTGTAAAATATTGGGAAGAAGGATATAAAATTGTCATTGGAATTAAAGAAAAAAGTCAAGAAAGTAAATTAGTCTTTTTCTTAAGAAGTCTTTATTATAAATTAATTAAAAAATTTTCAGAAGTGGAACAAATTGAACATTTTACTGGATTTGGATTATATGATAAAGCTTTTATTGAAGTTTTAAGAAATTTAGATGACCCCGACCCTTATTTAAGAGGAATTGTAGCTGAGCTAGGTTTTGAGCGAAAAGAAATTCCTTTTGTTCAACCGAAAAGACAAAGAGGAAAATCAAGCAATAATTGGTATAAGCTTTATGATGCTGGTATGTTAGGGATTACTTCTTATACGAAAATTGGGCTTCGAATCGCGACAATTTTAGGATTTTTTATTGCTTTTGTTTCTTTTGTTGTTGCTTTAGTTTATTTTATTTTAAAATTATGCATGTGGAATCAGTTTGAAGCTGGAATTGCTCCTTTAATTATAGGTGTCTTCTTACTTGGCGGGATTCAAATATTTTTTATTGGTTTTTTAGGAGAATATATTTTAAGAATGAATCAAAGATTAATGCATCGGCCATTAGTTGTTGTTGAAGAAAAATTGAACTTTCAAGAAAAATAGTTCTTTTTCTTTTCTCTCTTTTTCTTTTTTGTGCTATCATTATAGTAATAGTAGGTGATGAAAATGGCAAGAAAAAGAAAGAAAAAAATTCATTTCACAGCATTTCAAATTGTTTTGATTTTCCTTTGTCTTTTTCTCGTTTATACGGCAAAAGATGATTTTAGTCTTTTTACCAAAGGATTGTGGAATGGCACGATTTCTTATGCTATTACAGAAATTCCTCCTTACGAAGGCAAATCATTTATTTATATTAATGAAAACAAACCTTATTTTGAAGAAAAAGATTTTCTTAGTACATCTTATGAACATTATAGTGAATTAGATCGGTTAGGAAGATGTGGTGTTGCTGTTGCTAATATCGGAATTGATTTAATGCCAACTACAGACAGAGAAAGTATTGGTATGATAAAACCAAGTGGCTGGCACACGGTTCGTTATGATGGAATTGATGGGAAATATTTATATAATCGATGCCATTTAATAGGTTATCAACTTACGGGAGAAAATGCGAATGAAAAAAATTTAATCACTTGTACCAGAAGTATGAATACACAAGGAATGCTTGAATTTGAAAATCAAGTTGCTCAATATATTAAAAAAACTAAAAATCATGTGTTGTATCGAGTCACTCCTATTTTTGAAGGAAATAATTTAGTGGCAACTGGAGTAGAAATGGAAGCGTATTCTGTTGAAGATGAAGGCAAAGGCGTTAATTTTAATGTTTTTGTCTATAATGTTCAAGATGGAATTGAAATTAATTATCTCAATGGCGAGAGTCATCTTGCTAGGTAAATTTGCAAAATAAAAAAAAATATCATATAATACTTACACGAGGTGTGTAGTTTATGAAAATTCTTTCTGTAGAACTGACAAACATCGCGGTGAGGCAAAGTCAATATCCTAAAGATCATTTAAAAGAGTTTTTACTTGTGGGAAGAAGCAACGTTGGTAAATCAAGTTTTATTAATGCTTTAATTGGTCGAAAAAATTATGCAAGAACTTCTAGTAAACCAGGAAAAACCCAAACTCTTAATTTTTATCAAATCAATCAAAAGTTTTATTTCGTTGATGTACCGGGATATGGATATTCTAAATTATCAAAAGAAAGTGATCGAAAAATTGGAATGATGATTGAAGAATACTTAAAAAATCGTTCTGATTTAGTTCATGTTTTTTTACTAATTGACTATCGTCATAAGCCAACGGAAGATGATATTTTAATGTATGACTTTTTAAAGTACTATCGAATTCCTATTACAATTGTCGCGACTAAATATGATAAAGTGTTGACAAGTAGTAGAGATAAACAAGATAAAATCATCGCTGATACTTTAAAACTACCAAGTCAAAATTTTGTTCATTTTTCAGCAACAACGAAAAAAGGAAGAGACGAGATTTATAAAATTGTGGAAGAAAGTTTAAACATTTCTTGAAATACCAAAGAAAATATGATAAATTAGATACGAATTGGGAGGGATTCTGATGTTAGAAACAATCTTATTAATTATTTCTATTTTAATTATTGTTTTAGTATTATTACAAAGTAATAAAGCCAGTGGAGATGCCGGACAACTTCTTGCTGGAGGAAATGATCGATTATTTGGAACGATAAAAGAAAGAGGAATGGAACTACTTATTACTAGACTTACTGCTTTTTTAGGCGCGGTTTTCTTTATTATTTCTTTCATTTTATTTTTACAATAAGAAACTTGCAAAACAAAGGGAAAAGTGATAAAGTGTATATAGATGAAGGAGACTTCATAAAATAAAAAAGGAAGGCATTCGTGTTCGTTTGCTAATGCCTACCAAAATAGTTTTGTGGGCATTTAATCTTTACTCTTAAAGATTAAGTGCCGTTTTAATTTGCAATGATCCAAATAATGGATAAAATACAAATCATTATGAAAAAGATAATCAAGGTGATATACTTCATAAGTTGTAAAATAAAAAATCTTTTACTCATAAAGACCACTCCTTTCATTTAAGAAAAAAGTGGTAGGCACTAGCCACGAATGACTTCCTTAAAATAATCATAGCACACTAAAAAGAAATAAATCAATAGTAAAATAATAATTACCAACATGTCAATTGACTTCTGGGGGGGGGGTAGTTGATAGAATCATCATAAATAGGTATGGTGATTTTTTAAATGAAATTAGAGAAATTTAAAGAAGAGAAGAAAAAACAAAAAAGTATTATATTATTTACAATAGCTTGTGTCTTACTAATCACAGGAGTTTTAATCTATAAAACATTTGCAAGTTTTCAAGTCATCGAAAATGAAGATATGATTAATGGAGATGTAAGTGACCCAGGAGATATTTATTTTGCTTTTTATAAAAATGGAGAAATTACAAAAGAGATACCTTCAAGTGAAGAAGGAAATTTCTTTTTGGATGAGAATGCAAGTTATTGTGGTGTTTTAGAAACAAAAGACGAGAATATAAAATTAAGTTTTAATTCAGAAACAAGGGATATTACTATCACTGGAGCTCATACAACTCATACGAAATGTTATTTGTATTTTCGTGATCAGTATCATGTCAAAATAGATGAAGAGCAAAAAGAAGTAAAGGTAAGTGACGGAACTTTAAGCCTTGATAAAAAAACAGATGGCAAAATATTTATGTGCAATAATGGAGTAAATATAAAAGAAGAAAATAGTCAAATCAAAATAGAAAATATTACTAAAGATACCAAATGTAATTACTATAATACATCAAGTGAAGCTTTACAAGCTGTGGATAATACTCCTAATTATATGTTCTTTTTAGCAGATGAAACTGCTAATAATTCCTTAGAAATATCAGACGAAAAAGAAATTACCATGGATATAAATGGACATACAAATGAGTATAATGGTAGAATTGATAATGAAGGCAATTTAACAATTTGTTCTTCCAATCAAAACAAGGGTAATCTAAATTTCCAAGTAACAGCTTCCTTAATAGCTGGACCAAAGAAAACTTATATAAAAAATTGTAAATTAACATCCAATATCTATTCTGGTTCTACTATTTATATGAAAGATTCCCTTCTTTTAAAAATTGAAAATTCAGAAATAATAGGCTTTTATGGAGTAGGAGGGAATGGTGGAAATCTTTTTGTGGATAATTCCAAAATTGAAGCGACTGAAAAAAGAGCCATACAGGCAAATGCAAGTACAAATTTTAGTAATGTGATAATTAAAAATAAATCAGTAATTATTGGAAAAGAAAACGGAATAGCGTTATATTCAGGAGGCAATGTGATATTAGATGGGGATGAAAAAAATTATCCTACCATTACAGGTTCAATTGGAACAGCAATTTATCTTTCTTTCACTAGTTCCAATCTTTATTTTAAATATGGTGAAACATATGGTATTGAAGAGAATACAAACGAAGGAACAACATATTTAAGAAATGGCGCAACTTTAAAAGAAGTGATAGAAGATGGTAAAACTCATACTTATTTAGAATAAATTTTGGCTTATTTGACTATGTTGTGACAATCACCTATTGTTTATTTTTTCTTCGCCATGGTATAATAACATAGAGGTGAATACTCAAGATGAAAGAAGAATTATTGCAAACTTTAGAGCCAATTCATGAAGCTAAAGATTTAATTCAAATTAATGATTTAATGGGTTATAAAACTGCTGAAGAGTTAAAAGCATTATCGGAAACATTAGAAGAATTAGTAAATGAATATGTCGTTTTTAAAACCAAAAAAGAGAAATATATTTTACTTAAAAATTGCCCTAGTTTAAAAATTGGTCGATTTGACGCGAATAAAAAGGGTTTTGGTTTTGTCGTGCTACCTAAAGAAGATGACTTATATATTGATGAAGAATTTACGAATGGAGCAATTCAAGATGATGTGGTTTTGGCTGAAGTAGTAAGAAAAGGAATAAAGCCAGAAGGAAAAATTATTCGCATCATCAAAAGAGATATTAAAAGTGTTGTTGGCGAAATTATTGAAGGAGAAAAAGGGTTCTCTTTAAAGCTAGATGATGAAAAATTAAATTTAGATATTTTACTAGATAACAATTCTACCAAACAATGTGTTGTAGGACATAAAGTTTTAGTGAAATTAATAAAACAATTAAATTCTAAAAAATATATTGGTGAAGTTATTAAAATATTAGGACATAAAGATGATGCTGGTGTCGATATTTTAAGTATTGCTTATAAATATAATATCGATCCCGATTTCGGTCCAGAAGTAGAAGAAGAATTAAAAAGTATTCCTACTGAAGTTTCTGCTCATGAACTTCTTAATCGAAGAGATTTAACAAATTTAAATATTTTTACAATTGATGGGGATCATACCAAAGATATTGATGATGCGATTAGTTTAGAAAAAGATGAAAAAGGAAATTATGTATTAGGAGTTCATATTGCCGATGTTTCTCATTACGTAAAAGAAAATACAGCATTAGGCGATGCAGCGTACGAAAGAGGAACTTCAAATTATCTTGCTAATACTGTTATTCCTATGCTTCCTCATCAATTATCAAATGGAATTTGTTCTTTAAATGAAGGAGAACTTCGACTTACGATGTCGTGTGTCATGACGATTAATTCTTCTGGAAAAGTGATTCAGTATGATATATTTGAATCTTATATAAAAAGTCGAAAAAAAATGACTTATTCTAAAGTAAATGATATTTTAATGCGAGATATTGTTGATCCACAATATGAAGAATTCGCTGATGTTTTGAAAGAAATGAATCAGCTAGCGCATCTTTTAAGAAAAGAAAAAATATCGCGAGGATATATGGATTTTGATTTAGATGAACCTGAAATTATTCAAGATGAAAATGGTCATGCAATTGATGTTCAAGTTGTTGAAAGAGAAGATGGTGAAAAATTAATTGAAGACTTTATGATCGCGGCCAATGAAACTGTTGCAACTCATATATATAATATGGATTTACCTTTTATTTATCGTGTTCATGGCAGTCCAAATTCGGAAAAAATTGACGATTTTAATCAATTATTAAAATTACTTGGATATACTTTAGATGTAAAATTACTTGATTCTAATCCTAAAACAATGCAAAAAGTTTTAATGGATTTACATGCCAAACCTGAATTTAAAATATTATCTTCAATGCTTCTTCGAAGTATGAGAAAAGCTGAATATAGTAAAGAAAATATTGGCCACTTTAGTTTAGCTAGCAAATCTTATACTCATTTTACTAGCCCAATTCGAAGATTTCCAGATTTAACTGTTCATCGTTTATTAAAAAAATATTTAATTGAAAAAGATTTTTCAATGGCTACTATTAATTATTTAAATAATAGTTTAGTTTTAATCGCAGAGCATTCAAGTGAACGAGAAGTTGCCTCTCAAAATGCTGAAAGAGATGTTGCTGATATGAAAATGGCTGAGTATATGGAAAATCATATTGGAGAAATTTATGATGGTATGATTAATACAGTGACTAATTTTGGCTTTTTTGTAGAGCTTCCTAATTTAGTGGAAGGACTAGTTCATGTGAGTACTTTAAAAGGTGATTATTATAATTATGTTCCAGAGCTATTGGCTATGGTTGGTAACTCAACTAAAAAGATGTATCGCTTAGGAGATAAAGTTCGCGTGAAATGTGTTCGAGCTAGTAAGGAAAATAGTATGATTGATTTTGAAATTGTAGGTGAAGAAAATGGAAGTAAAGAATAGGAAAGCCTATTTTGATTACACAATTTTAAAAGAAATTGAAGCTGGTATAGAATTAGTAGGAACAGAAATAAAAAGTGTCCGAAAAGGCTCAGTGGATTTAAAAGATAGTTTTGTTACTATTAAAAATAGAGAAGCTTTTGTGATTAATATGTATATTGCTAAATATGAAGAAGGAAATCAGTTTAACCATGAAGAACGAAGAACAAGAAAACTTCTTTTACATAAAAATGAAATCATACGATTGAAAGAAGAAAAAGAAAAAGAGGGAATTAGTATTATTCCTTTGAAATTATATTTGAAAAAAAATCATGCAAAATTATTAATTGGAATTGCCAAAGGAAAAAAATTATATGATAAAAGAGAAACTTTGAAAAAAAGAGATTTAGAACGAGAACAAAATCGATTCATCTAAATCTTTTTTAATTGACAAATATATGTTAATTGACGTCAATATTTACATCAAAAACAACTTTTTTTTGAAAATTTTTCTATAAAAAAAGGAAAACGCCGGGTGTATCCGGAATATATAGGTAGAGGGTCTTTTCCCTCATAGAAAAAGAGTGAGAAAATGAAAACAGAAAAAAGAAAAGAAAATTTGTTTACTGATGAAATATTTCAGGCAGTCTATGGTCAAAATCCCATCTTTTTAAAATGGCTTTTAGAAGATATGAATGAAACGTTAAAAGGTAAAATCAATATTCCAGAAAAACTACACGTTGAAAAAGAAGCACCTTTACTAAGAACAAGGAAAACTCAAAAAAAATATCGAGGCGATATTCTAATCGTTTCTGAAAAAGGATATTTAAGTATTGAAGTCTTTACTAAATTAGAAAAAAAAGGAATCGAAAAATCCATTGCTTATATGAATCGTATTTATGGAACTCAAATGGAAGAAAAAGAAAAGAAATATCATGAATTAAAAAAAGTAACATTAATTATCATAGCAGAAACAATCAAAACCAAAATAGGAAAAGAATGGATCCAAAAATATGATTTAAGAAATGAGAAACAAGAATTATTAAATGAAGCATTAGAAATATACATCATAAGACTTGACAAGATTAGTGTAGGCGGATATAATGAAGGTGAAAATAATAAATTAAAAAAACACATATTAATGATGGGAGCAACAACAAAAGAAGAAAGAGAAAAGATAGCGAAAGGAAGTGAAAGATTAATGACAATATCAGAATATGTAACAGACTTTATGGATGATGAAGTCACTAATGATTTCTTTAGTTTAGAAAGCAAAAAAGAAATTATGTATGGTGAGGAAGCAAGACGTGAAGGAAAAAAAGAAGAACAAAGAAATATAGCTAAAAATTTATTACAAGAAAATATGCCTCTTGAAATGATATCAAGAGCAACCAAATTATCAATAAAAGAAATAGAAAAACTAATGAAACAAGAAAATGCCTATTAGGCTTTTTTTCCTTTTTTTGGACGTTTATCCTAACCACTTTCTTCATCTGGAAGTAAACTATGGTGAAGGAGGAAAAAATATGTTGTTTGATAACAATGATTTTAATTATGAAATAGGTTTTTTCAAAATTCCTGGTAGTGATTTTAACAAAGAAGAAAGAACAGATAAATTTTTACCAGCTGAAGAAGGATTTTTAAGAGGAAACTTAATGAAAGATGAATATATTCCATATAAAAATTTAACTTATTATAAACTAAAAGCAGAAACAGAAAGAGAAACATTACTCTTAAAACTAATGTCTTACACATTTGCCATTGTCGATTTAAATTTATATTTAGACTTACATCCCGAAGATCAAAATGCCTTTCATCTCTTCCAAAAATATGTGGCTGAAAAAAATAAAGTAGAAGAATCCTATATTGAAAAATATGGACCAATTACTGTCACGGAAACTGAAAAAAGTTTTAACTGGATTGAAAATCCTTGGCCTTGGGATAAAAAGGGAGGGACAAAATATGTTTAAATATGTAAAACATTTAAATTATCCAATTAATATTCAGAAAAAAGATTTGAAAATGGCCAAAAATTTATTAACTCAATTTGGAGGTTCCAATGGTGAATTAGCAGCTTCACTACGCTACTTTAGTCAAAAATTTTCAATGCCTGATGAAAAAGGAAAAGCTCTTTTAAATGACATCGCGACCGAAGAACTAGGTCATTGTGAAATGATTTGTACTATGATTGGCCAATTAGTAAAAGACGCGACAGTGGAAGAATTAAAAGCCAATGGTTTAGAATCATTATATACCGAACATGGTAAAGGAATCTATCCAACAGACTCTTTTGGAAATCCATTCACTGTCACTTATTTTGCCGTCACCGGCGATCCTATTGCTGATTTATCAGAAGATATGGCGGCTGAACAAAAAGCTAGAGCAATCTATGAAAATTTAATTGATGAAACTACAGATGAAGATATATTAGGCCCACTTCTTTTCTTAAGACAAAGAGAAGTAGTCCATTTTAATCGCTTTAAAGAATTATATAAATACTATAAGAAAAAGGGATTTTAAATAAAAGATTCTTTTCACTTTGAAAAGGATCATTTTTTATGTGTTTTACTTGTGAATTTTGTTAAATTGTGGTATCTTTTAATAAAGAAAGTAAGTGATTGATATGAATGAAGAAAAGAAAACAAACGAAACTAAAAAAAGTGCAAAAACAAAAACAGTAGCTAAAACTAGTCCTAACAAGAAAGGTACAAAAAAGACAAGTTCGAAGCCAAAAACAACTGCCAAAAAAAGTTCAGTCAAAAAAGAACCTTCAGTTAAGATAGAAAAAAAGCCTACAATCCAAAAAACAATCATGAGTAATGAACCATCTAAAACGGAAAATAAGGTTCAAGAAGAACAAAAAATAAATATCAAGAAAGAAACGAGCAAAGACATATCCCAGCCAAATCTCCTTTCTTTCCTTACCATTTTATTAATGGCAATTTTGGTTACCATTTCTATAGTAACATTATTTATGAAAGCCAAAGAATCTACTTATTCACAAATGTGGGAAAACAAAAGTTATTTAGTGGAAAAAGAACTTGGCCCCGAAATTACATGCGATGAACTTGCTAATGCTATTTTAGGAGAACAAGCATTTATCTTTGCAACATCATATAATGGCGAAGAAGAATTTGAATTAGAAAAAAGTCTTGCCAAAATCATAAAAACAAATGCCTTGAAAGATTTTTATATTTATCCTTTAGAAGATTCTTGTGGACCTATCTCAAGTAGTGATAGTCTTGCAGCAAGAAATCTAAAATTATCAGAAGGACTTTCCAAAACACCAGCTATTTTATATTATCGAAATGGCCAGTTACAAGAAATACTAATGCGTGAAGATAATAAAATGTTAGAAGCAGCTGATTTCCAACATTTACTAGATATTTATGAAATTACCAGTGAAAAATAGTAATTTCTTTTTTTAGGAGACAAGAGTTTATGTTAAATGTAGTTTTATTTGAACCAGAAATACCAGGAAATACCGGAAATATTATGCGTACATGTGTCGCGACTCATAGCAATTTACATTTGATTAAGCCACTGGGTTTTTCTTTAGAAGAGAAATATATCAAACGAAGTGGAGTAAATTATATCGAAAATTGTCATTATACTGTTTACGAAAATTGGCAAGATTTTGAATCTAAAAATCAAGGAACCTTTTATTTTTATACAAGATATGGTCATAAGCCTCATTCTGATTATGATTATCATGATCCCGAAGAAAATATTTATTTAATTTTTGGTAAAGAAAGTACAGGAATTCCAAGAAGTATCCTAAAACCACATCTTGATCACTGTGCTAGAATTCCTATGACGAATCAAGTAAGAGCATTAAATTTATCTAATTCAGTCGCGATAGTGCTTTATGAAGCTCTTCGTCAACAACAATACATTGATTTATTAAGAGATGATCCCCATAAAGGTAATCGTTTTATTGAGGAGTGGGAAGATGAACTGTAAAAGATGTGGGAAAGCTATTGGCACAGATCGAGGAATTTGTCCTTTTTGTGGAGCAATGCTAACCAAAGACCAAATGGAAATTTATAAGCAAGACAAAAAAGAACATCAATTTGAAACCAAAATGATTACTGAAAAATATAATGGCCAAAAAGTGTATTACGAAAAAAGAGAGGAACCAAATGAGAAAGGAATATTTCTTTTCTTTGGTGGCATAGTAATTTTAATTCTTCTTTTTTGTATCATCTTTTTCTTGTTAGGATAATAATTTTGTATGATTTTTCTTTTTCTTTTCAAACTAAAAGAAAGAGGGAAGAATATGGAATTATTTTTTATTTGCTTAAAAATTTTCAGCGCCCGAATTCTTGATGTAACAATTGCTACATTTCGCCAAAATGTCATGTTAAAAGGCAAAATTATTGGAAGTAGCATTTTAGCATTTATAGAAATTATGATTTGGTTTTTAGTTGCCAGAGAAGCTCTCATCATTGCGATTGATTCTTTCTGGATTCCTATTTCTTATTCACTTGGTTATGCAACAGGAACACTAATTGGAAGTATTTTATCCAAACATTTCATTAAAGGAGAGGTTGGATTACAAATTATTATTGATGAAAATAAAAAAGAATTATTAAATTCATTAAAAATTAGAGGATATCCCATTAACGTTCTTCATTTAGAAAGTGGTTTTAATAGTGTTCCCAAATTAATGTTATTTTTAGAAGTAAAATCAAAAAGTTTAAAAAAAATTCAAACATTAATTCAAAAAAACGATCCTGATGCTTTTATTGTAGTAAGTGATACTAAACGAGTGTTAAATGGATTTATGAAATAAACGATATTATCAAAATAACGAAAAAAGAATTGAAAAGAAAATGGAAATAGAGTACAATGATGATGGGGAAAGTGAAAAACACTGTCCTTTTATAATGCACTTGCTGGAGGAAATTAAAAAGAATGGAAAAACAAACAATTTTAGATATGTGTGAGTATCTAGAAATACAAGAAGATGTACAAGATGTTGTCGTATGTTATTTAAAAAAAGAATTACAAAATTTCTTTTTTATCGATACAAATTTATATGGAAATTTAGACCATCCTTATTTGCTCTATAAAATTGTAGGAGAAGAAACAAGTGGTAAAACAATTGTCATAGAACCAACAGAAAGGATAGATTTTAGAAAAGAAAATTGCTTAAAAATAGAAATGACATCGATTCATCATCAGCCAATCATTTTTTTTCAGAAAATCACCAATCAGTTATACCGAATAGATGAATTCAATATGGCAAAATCAAAACCTTATCTTCAAACAAGTCTCTATAAAGCGGATGATATTTATGATAATATATTACTAGCTAAAGTAAAAAATTTATCTTCATTTAATTTAACAAAACATTTAAATCCAATCTATTATGATCAAACAAGTTTATTAAGTTCGAAGAAAGAAAAAGAAAGATATCAGAATCAAAATTTAACTTTATTAAAAAAACATTTGATGAATTTAGAACAAAGTAATATTTTAACTGAGTTTTCGAAAAAAGAAAATAATTCTCGTATGAGAATCCGAAAAGAATAATAAATTCTTTTTTTTTCTAAATAAATTAGCACTCTATATTGACAAGTGCTAACAATAAGAATATAATAGAAACGAAAAAGGAGGGATAAAGATGTATCCAAATAATGAAGAAGTTCAAAAACCATTAGAAAAATATGGTCGTGATATTACAAAAAATGTGAGAGAAAATAAAGTAGATCCAGTCATTGGTCGAGATGAAGAAGTAAGAAATGTAATTCGTATTTTATCACGAAAAAGTAAAAATAATCCTGTATTAATTGGTGAACCAGGTGTAGGAAAAACGGCAATAGTAGAAGGCCTTGCTCAAAGAATCGTAAAAAACGATGTCCCCAATAGTTTAAAAAATAAAACCATCTGGGAATTAGACTTAGGCTCTTTAGTTGCCGGAGCTAAATATCGTGGTGAATTTGAAGAGCGTTTAAAAGCCGTGTTAAAAGAAATCGAAGAAAGTGATGGCTCCATCATTATGTTCATTGATGAAATTCATATGATTGTGGGAAGTGGTGCTGAAGGTGCTATGGATGTATCAAACATGCTAAAACCAATGCTTGCTCGTGGTGAAATCCATGTAATCGGCGCGACAACACTAAATGAATATCGAAAATATATTGAAAAAGATGGTGCTTTAGAAAGAAGATTTCAAAAAGTATTAGTAAATGAACCAACCGTCGAAGATACCATTACTATTTTACGTGGTTTAAAAGAACGATTTGAAATTTTTCACGGAGTTTCCATTAAAGATAATGCCTTAATTGAAGCCGCGACTTTATCGGATCGTTATATTACAGACCGTTATTTACCTGATAAAGCAATTGATCTCGTAGATGAAGCATGTGCCACTATAAAAATGCAATTAGATTCTGTTCCCGTAGAGTTAGATACTTTAACAAGAAAAATTATGTCTTTAGAAATTGAACGACAAGCTTTAAAAAAAGAACAAGATGAAATTTCCATTTCTCGAAAACAAAAAATTGAAGAAGAACTCGAAAATTTAAAAAAAGAAGAAGCAACTTTACGAGAAAAATGGGAAAAAGAAAAAGCCAAAAAAGAACAAACAAAACTAAAAAAAGAAGAATTAGAAAAAGCACGTTTTGAATTAGAAAAAGCTGAGAATAATTATGATTTAGAAACCAGTGCAAGACTTCGTCATGGTGAAATTCCTAAATTAGAACAAGAATTAAAAAAATTACAAGAAGAAGAGGAAAACAAAATTTTATCTGATGTTGTCGGAGAAGAAAACATTGCTGAGATTATTTCTAGATGGACTCATATTCCAGTTTCCAAATTAGTAAGTAGTGAAAAAGATAAATTACTTCATTTAAAAGAACGCTTAGGAACAAGAGTGATGGGTCAAGAAGAAGCTTTAACTTTAGTAAGTGAAGCTATTTTACGAGCAAGAAGTGGTATGAAAGATCCAAATCGACCTATCGGTTCTTTCATTTTTCTAGGACCAACAGGTGTCGGAAAAACAGAAGTCGCAAAAAGCCTTGCTTATGAATTATTTGATGATGAAAGACATATGATTCGCATCGATTGTTCTGAGTATATGGAAGCTTTTAATGTTTCTCGTTTAATTGGAGCTCCTCCAGGATATGTTGGCTATGACGAAGGTGGCGTTTTAACCGAAGCAATTCGTCGTAATCCTTACAGTATCGTTTTATTTGATGAAATAGAAAAAGCTCATCGTGATGTCTTTAATATTTTACTTCAAATATTAGATGATGGAAGACTTACTGATAGTCAAGGAAGAACCGTTGATTTTAAAAATACAATTATTATTATGACTAGTAATTTAGGAAGTGAATACATTTTAGAAAATCAAAGTAATTATCAAGAAAAAGTAATGAATGAATTACGAAATAACTTTCGTCCTGAATTTATTAATCGAATCGATGAAATTATTATCTTTCAATCTTTACAAAAAGATGTTGTAAAAGAAATATTAGAAAAATTACTAAGAGATTTACAAAAAAGATTGGATAACAACTTAATCCACTTAGAAGTCACTTTAAAAGCCAAAGAAAAAATTATTGAAGAATCTTTTGAGCCTGAGTTTGGCGCAAGACCAATTAAGCGTTATGTAACTAAAAATATTGAATCATTAGTAGCCCATGAATTAATTGAAAAAGAACTAGCAGTAGGAACAACTTTATTAATTGATGTCGAAAATAATGAATTTATCATCAAAGAAAAAAACAATGATTGACTTTATCTATAAAATCTTTATAATAATTCCTTAGAAAGAGGAAATTATGAAAGAAGAGCAAAAAAACGAATTACGAAAAAAAATAGAAGAATTATTAAATCGAGTTCCTGATGGAACCCATATTCATATTGATAAAGATCTTCTAGAAGTATTAATATTTGAAGAACTATCTGAAAAACAATTACTAAAAAACTTAGAAGATAAGGAAGATAAAAAAACTATAAAAAAAGAAATTGTTTGGAGTGGCGATTTTTTATCCAAAATTGATTTAAGCGAAGTATCATTTGAAAATGTTGATTGGGCTACACCTACTTATAAAATTTTTAGAAATACCAATGCAAAACCAAATTTTAAATTATCTTGTAATGTAAAACAAAAAGGCTTTTTATCAATTACAGGAGCCGATTTCTCCGGCACGAATTTATCATTTTTTGCTTTTGATTTTCGAACGAATTTTGTAGATTGTAATTTTCAATATACAGATATAAATATAGTCAATTGGAAATATATTAAGGCTACAAAAACATTTTTTGATCATAATGACTTTTTTTTAAAAATGATGGAATGTAGAGATTATCTTAACCAAATGAGTAGAACATCTTTTCAAGATACCGGCATGCATTTTATAGAACGAAAAGCGCTTGGCAAAGAATATTCTAAAAAAATGAAAAAAATCATTGAAGAAGGATATTTAAAAGGATGTTATATGGATGGAAAATTAATTCAACCTGGTAATAGTGCAATCGAAGAAATTGAAGAACAAATCGCTTCTTTAAAAAATCAATTAATCCAAAGATAAATTTGAGTTTAGGTGAAAAAAATACTTGACATGAAAAAAAGATGAAAATGTGGAAAACTTTTTCATCTTTTTGTATT
>CANQFE010000015.1 GCA_947598285.1 uncultured Bacilli bacterium | reverse complement strand
AATGCCATTTTGAGATTCTCATTGAAAGGTTTTCAAAATAATGGGAAACTTTATGACTATAGATATAATAACGCTGATTGGGATGTTTGTGAAGGTGTTAATGAAAACGGTCAAATTGTTGTTCCGCCCGTGTATGGAGTATTAGAATTTGGAGAAGAAAATACTTTTATCGCGAGACTCACGGAGTATCCTAATTATCATCACTACTATGGTTTCATTTCTATAAAAGATGGAAAATATATTACGCCTATTGCATTTGATGAAGCATATCAATTTTCTGATGGAAGAGCCTTGGTTCGGGTTTCTCACTTTTCTAAATATGCTCCTCATGATGGACGAATTCGTAATTTTTCTTCCAAATATTTTCATTCCGGTTGGTATAATTATAACGGAATATATGGATATCTTGATCGAGATAAGATCATGACAAATATATATGATGAGAAGCAGTACGCAATTCCTCCTATTTTTTATCAGGCCAAAAGTTTTGTTAATGGAGTTGCTTGTGTAGAAATAAACAGTGAAATTTTCCAAATTGATAAATATGGTCAAGATGTCAATGCTAGAGCGAGAACTAAAAAATAAAATAGTTAAAAAAATTTATCAGAAAAATAGATTATTTGAACAGTAATTATCTTAACTTTTTAAAGATTTTAAATTGTTTTTAAAATAATTCATTTCTAACAATAACAATGTATTTACAACTTTTGGCTTGACATTATGTAAGAATAGTATATAATATAAAATTATTTCAAAGGGGGCATTTTTATGAGTAATGCAAAATTAATTACTATCAAAGAAGAAGCTATAGAAATATTAAAGTCTAATAGTTCCAAGATAGAAAGTTGTAGTCAAGAATTAAGAGATGATGAAGACGTCATATTAGAAGCGACTAAAAGTTGGCCCGGTCTTATTGTTTATGCTAGCAGTAGATTAAAGGCTGACAAACAATTTGTACTTAGATTTTTTGATACAGCAACAGAAGCTTGGAGTTATCATACTTCTTCTCTATTAAATCTTTTAGATCAAAAACTACACGATGATGAAGAAGTAGTTTTTAAAGCAGTAAGCCAATCACCTCTAGATTTTCGAAATGCAAGTAAAAGATTACAAAATGATGAAGAGTATGTAAGAATGCTTATAAGTTCAAATATTCAAAAAGACAATGAAGGTATTGTTATCCGCGATTATTCACGGTTGATACTATGTTGTTGTGGGGAATCATTACAAAAAAACAAACAGTTTATTTTAGATATGCTTGATGTTAATGCTATTGGTGCATTTACTATAGCGGATTCAAGTTTAAAAGATGATGAAGAAGTAGTTTTGAAGGCAGCTAAATTAGGAGTAATAGATTTTGACAACATTAGTAACAGACTTTTAACAGATAAAAACTTTATAATTAAACTTTTACAAGTAATTAGTTGTCTTTTAAAAGATGCCGATTTCCAATTACAAAATGATAAAGAAATGATTATGTCTGCTATGACACGAATTAGATATATAATACAATGCCGTACAAATGTGCTCAATGTTTTGGATGAATTATTTTCTCTTAACGATTGGCAGAAAATGCAAAATAATGAATTTAAAGAAACGATTACTGCTTTGTATACTCCCCAGACGAGAATCATAAGTGTTGCAAAAGAGATGTTAGAAGAGATTTATAATACTCTAAGTGAAACTTTAAAAGTTGATCCTGATATTGTTAATATTTCAAATTTTGATGGGGAAAATAAAAAAGAAAATGATTTAATCCATTTAAACAAAAGATGATTTTAAGCATTAATTGGCAAAATCATCTTTTTCTTTTATTTTCATAATCCATAGCTCTAAATTTGAATAGGAAACGTAACAAAGAAGCATTTAATTTATTATACTATATTTATACTTATTTCAATTTTTTAAAAATTAAAGTGGAATTTCAAATAAAAATTAACGTTGCATGTAAAAAAATTGACTTTCTTCTTATGATGTGATAAAGTATAACCTGTTTTAAAGGGGGAAAGTCAATGAAAACTTATTCAATTATTGCATCTAGTACGGCAAGACATCCGGAAATCTTACAATTTTATACTTTGCAATATTATTTTCCTGATTATACTTGTCAGTCTATTTATATTACACATGGGAAAGACGAGGCTCTTTTATATACCAAAGAAGCTTTAAAAGATAGTGATTTTTTGGTTGTATTTGGTGGAGATGGAACTTTTCATGAAGTGGCATCTCAAGTAAAGAATACCTCTCAGCCTATTTTATATATTCCTGGTGGGACTAATAATGATATGGCTTATAATGTGTCTTATCATGGCGATTTACAGTCATACATCAAAGAGGCTTTCCATGAAGAACCTTATCGTTTTGATATTTTTAAGTTAGATCAAAAACCTTTTGGTTATGTCGCAGCAAGAGGAGTTTTTACTGATGTTCCTTTTACGACTTCATTACAAGGAAAATTAGAAAAGGGAAGAAAAGCATACGTGAAAGAAATGATTCATCGTTTTCAAAAAGATAAACTTCAATCTATTCCGATTCGGATGATGATTGATGGAGTTTTTATAGATGATGATGCTTTAGCTTGTTTTTTTTCTAATACCAAATCAATTGGTGGTTATGGAATGAAAAATGCTTCTTTTGATGATGGCAAAATGGAAGTTACAATCATTCAGAAAAAACAAAAATTGAAAATGCTTTCGGAATTATTAAAATTAGCTCAAGCAAAAAAAGCATGGAATGAACTAGATTTTGTAAAAACATATCAAGCTTCTTCTGTCACAGTTGATTTTCCAACCAAAGAAGATTTTTGGTGTTTGGATGGAGATGCTCATTTTACAGAAAATCAAACTAGTTTCGATATAACATTATCTCATCAAGTTTCTTTGATGCACGCGAAAGTACGAAAATAGTTGAATTTTCTAAAAAAATATGATATCTTATACTCATGAGACACGTAAGTGTTTTTCTTTTGAAAAAATTTAGAGGTGAAAAAAATGGCAAAGAAAGAAAAAAAAGAAAAAAATAAGACAAAAAAAGTAAAAAAACCAAGCTATTTAAAAGAAGTTAAAGCAGAAATGAAAAAGGTTACTTTTCCATCTTTCAAAGAAGTTTGCAAATATACTTTTGCTACCATTTTGATTGTTGCGTTTTTAATTGGCTTTTTCTTACTTTTAACTGCTTTACTTTCTTGGGTGAAGGGAGCATTATAAGATGGAAAAACTTTGGTATGTTGTAAATACTTATTCAGGTCATGAAGAGGCTGTAAAAGAAAAGTTAGAGATGCGTACCGAATCAATGGGGATGCAAGATTATATTTTCAGAGTCATTGTTCCAGAAACAACTGAGATTGAAGTAAAAGATGGCGTGAAAAAAGAAAAAAGAAAGAAAATGTTTCCAGGATATGTTTTAGTAGAAATGATAATGAGCGATGAAGCTTGGTATATTGTTCGTAATACTCCTGGTGTAACAGGCTTTATTGGATCGAGTGGAAAAGGTGCAAAACCAACCCCACTTTTACCTCAAGAGATTGATCGAATTTTAGTTAACATGGGTATGAGTCGAATGAATATTGAATCAGAAATAGCTGTTGGAGATAAAGTATCTATTGTTGATGGACCATTTAAAGGAATGGAAGGTTCAGTAAGTCAAATTGATTTAGAAAATAATCGTATTGTTGTTTTGATTGATTTATTTGGTCAAGAAACATCAGTTGAAGTAGAACCATTCCAAGTAAATAAAAAATAAACGAAGATTTAAATTCTCCGTTTTATTTTGTTTTGAAAGCCGAAATCAAATCAAAAATAGCATAAATAATTAAGACAATTCCCAGAAAAATAAAGACAATGTTTTCAGCAATAATGGTATATATTCCAAAGAAGAATAACAAAATTGCTCCTATAAATGAAGAAAGAAAGAGTTTGCTATTTATCTGACGATAATAAAGAGCACTTGATAATTTCTGAGATCCTAAAAATAAGAACCAAATTCCTGTGATTAATTGAACAGCATTGGCAAAGAAACTAGAAAGAAAAATAATAATGAATCCAAATACAATCCACATAATTGCTGAATTTTTTTCATTTGTTAATACTATTTTTGTTTCTTTTTCATTTTTATAAAGTTCAACTAGTTGATAAATATTTAATAAAACAATGATCCCGCCGATAATACTAAAAAGAATTGTTAAAATTCCTGAAGAATAAAAAAGTAAAAGAATTCCTAAAATTAATAAAACGATGGAAGAAAAAATGGTTTCTTTCTGAGGATTTGCCTCTTTTTTTATGATTGTTACTTTCATAAACACTCTCCTTACAATATTATTGTATCATATTTTTTTAGTTTATGTTATAATGAATTGGAAAGTAAGGGTTGATATGTGAATCAAGAAGAATTATTAAAACTTTTTCATAAATATGGCTTTTCTTCTTTCAAAAAAGAACCTTTTTTGTATGAGAAAAATGGAAAACTAGGGATTCTTTATGTGGTAAAAGACCCTTTCTATGGAAATTTAAAACGCCTTTTTTTACCCAAAGATTTAGAAGAAGCAGAAGATTTTTTAGCCAAATATAGCTGGTGGAAAAAGTATGGTTCAAAATATCATATTACGATGAAATGTGATGATTATAAAATAGAAAATCCAAAAGTTTCATTTTGTTCTTCTTCTAAATCGTTAACAATTGATGAATTAAGAGATTTGTTAAAACAAAAAGAAGACAAGAAAAAAGATTCTGATGTTAAAGAAGAAAATTATTTTAAAAAACTAAAAAGAACAGTTATGATTTTAGTTAAAGTTTTACAAGCCAAGGTGAAAAATATTGAAACTACTTTTGAAAATTATCAACAATTACAAAAAGATTATGAAGAAAAAGAAAAAATTTTAGCAGATCAAATTGAAAAATATGAAAAGAAAAAAGAAAAAGAATCAATCGAAGAACTTACTTTTCCAGAAAATGTCTTTTCTTTTAATGGTCAAGAATTAATCAAAGAATCCCAAAATTTAGATACCAAAGAAAAATTAGAAAATTATATTTATCATTTTGTTGATGTTTTAAAATCTCTCGAAACTGATGATGATTTTTTGCAAAAAAAATATGAGTTAATTCGTTTTCCATTATTAATTGAAATGCAGAAAGAAAAACTGGAATGCGTGAAAGATGCTTTCAAAAAGAAAAAAGGTATTTTTGGCAAAAAAGAAAATTTAGCTCAGTTATTAGAAGAGATTGAAAAGAAAAGTACTATTCAAAATATTGTTTCATTTGACCATTTTAAAGAGAATGAAAAGAAAAGAATTGATGAAAAATATGCGGTGATTCCAGATTTAGATATTCGGACAATTGGGGATTATTTTTTAGAGTTTGATAATTTAAAAATAGAGATGAAAGAAGAAAAACAAGAAGAAAATCCTTTAAAAATAGAAGATCTTTCTTATGAAGATGTGATGAAATCTATGGAGTCTTCTTATGAAAAAAAGCCGAAAGCAGAACAAGATTTTTTCATTACTTATTTTTATTTATTAAAAAATGTTTGGCGCGAAGATACGATTTCTTCTCTAAAAGAATTTATGAATTTACTCGAGAATCCAAATAATATTATGATTCAAGTAAAATATTTTAAAGAAATTAATTTTCAAGATGAAAATACTTGTTTGAACTCTATTAAAAAAGTTCAAAAGAAATTATCAACATTTGAAAGTGATAATCTTCCTGGAACAATTAATGTATTTTTTAAAGATCAAAAAAGCATTAGTCCGGTTTCTTATTTAAAAACTTCAAGTAAGCGTAATCTAGCACCAATTCAAATTGATGGCGAGAATGATATTACATATATTGCTACTTTAAAAAAAGGAGCTGCTGTGTATTTTATTCCGGAAGAAATTATTCCTGATGTGGAAAATGATGAACTTCTTGTTTTACAGGGAGGAAGGCCTTATTTTCTTTGCGATATGAAAAAAAATACCATAAAAGAAGAAAAATCTGATATACTAAAAGTGGTAGAATATAGTGAAGAAAAAGAAACACAGGGATTAATTACTGTTGTTACTAATTTAAAAAGTAAAAAAATCCATCTTTTTAAATACATTACAATAGAAAGGAAGAAAGAAAATGTCTGAAGAAATGATCCTCAAAAAATTAAGAGATGAATTAGACCTTTTTACAAACGAAAAGCAAAATGAATTCATTTTGGATTATCAAAATCTTTTAAAAGAGAAAACTGCAAGTGGACTTAGTTTAGAAGAAGCTGTGAAAATGGTTGGAACTCCTGAAAGTTATGCCAAAAAAATTTTGAATCAATACGGTTTAAAAGGAAAAAGAAATAAGGGCTTTTTCTATCGAAAATTTGAAGAGTTATTTGAAGTGATTCATCATGTAGTAGATACTATGGCTAAAAATTCATGGCAAGAAAATTTAAAAATTATTTTTGATTTATTTATTTTAATTGTCTTTATTGCTTTATTAAAAATTCCTTTTATTGCAATTGAGAACATTGGTGATGGATTATTTGAAGTACTAAACTCTCCTACAGTATTAACGATTTGGAGTTTTGTAATTGATGTCGTTTACTTGATTGTTGCTTTGATGGCATTTATGAACATTTTTACACGTTGGTTTAAAAATTTAAATAGCAAAAAAAAGAAAGAAATGGAAGGAAAAGAATTAGATGCAATTACTTTAAATAAAGAAGACTAATTCTTTTTTTTTATCAAAAAGTCCCAGTTATTTTTTGGGACTTAAGGTTGGTTTTAATTCTAAAACTGATTCATATTGTTTATTTTGATATAATTTTTTGTTCTTTCTAATTTCTTCTAAGACTCTTTTGATTTCCTTCGTTTTTTCTTTGTTTTTTTCTACGGATTTAAAAAAGAGGTTGCCTGTTTTTTCTTTTCCCTGTTTAAAAAATTCGCGAGCATAAATTAATTTGATTAAATCGATTTGTTCAGGCGTTAAGTTTAGTTGTTCACAAGCTTCATCTACGTTGAAAGAAGAATTGCTGATGAATTGATTGATTGCTTCAAAATTATGGATTCCATAGAAATTTTGTTCTTTCGTAGGATTAAACTCATTTTGAGTCATTTTAAACTTTACCTTTTTCTCTTCACTTGAGTCTTTTGAAGTATTTTCCTTCTTTTTTCTTTTTAATATTTTTATTAATTCCGAAAAATCAAAATTTTCTTTTTCATTTTTGGATAATTCTGTGGCAATTGTTAAATAATCAATTGCCAATTTTGTTTGTTTCTTTTTCATGTATGCTAGCCCAATTCTTGCATAAATTAAAGCTTTTGGCTTATCTACTGTTTCTAAAATTCGGAAAGAAATTGCAATACAATCCTCATATCTTTGTTCTTCATAAGCTCTTTGGCTTGCTTGACTCAAATGAGATACATCAAAACGTTCTTGTAAATTTTTATATCTTAAGACGATTTGCTCCTTTTTTTCGTGATGAATCACAAAAGGCATTATATCAGGGTAATCAATAGTAATTTGTAAGATTTTTTGAGCTTTGATAGGATCCATAGGTTTTAGTAAAATAATTCCTTTTTGTGTTAATAATTCCTCATGTTTGTTTTTTATAAACTCTTGATCTTCATCTTTTTCCTCCTTTACAGAAGGTAATAGATTTACTATTTCCTTTAATAATAAATAGATTGGATTTGTTTTTTTAGACTCGATTAATTTTAGCGCTAATTTAAAGTTATTTTCCCGAATAGCTTCAAAAAGATTTTCAGTATATTGATTGGTTGGAGTTAATTTTTCTTGATTTTGGATTTTCAAGATATCTTTGGCTAATAAAACGGTATATTGTTCAGCCATACTTAATGGATATTTTTGTTGTCTTTCTTGATAAAATTCAATGATTTCTTGATAGTTTTTTTCTAAAATAAGCTGTATAACATAATTTCTATTTTTATCTTGAACTTTGATATCTTCATCTAATAAAATTTGAATAATTTGGTTTTGGATTTTTTGTTTTCCTTTTTGTTTTAAAAGAAAGTTTGCCATTTTAAAATTTTGATTTAAAGCAAGTTTTCTTATTTTATTTTGAAAAGGAGTGCGATATCTTTTGTCGCCAACCATCGCTTCGACATCTTCCAGTTTGAAATGACTGGCAGTATCTCGATATTTTTCGGGAATTTTATCCATCATTAATAGTAAGTATAAGTAAAAATTACTATCATGATAATAATATAAATATTTTGGGTCATGTAAAATGTCTAAATATTGCCAAGACTTTTCAAATTGTTTTGTTTCAATACAGTCAAAAAATAATTGAAAATTTGCCCCATGATGGTTAGGATCAATTTCGATACATTTTTGAAAACATATCATTGCTTCTTTTTTCTTTTTTTGGTGAATTAGTTCTTTTCCATAAAAGAATAATTCATTTGCTGATTGTAAAGCATAGAGTCCTCTTTTCACGCGAATTAAATTTCCTTTTTCAATGAATTCTTTTAAATCTCTGGAATTAAGTCCAAAGTTGTTTAATTTTTTGGTAGTTAAATCATTACCTTTTATGACTTCTTGATAGATTTGACGTAAGTTTTCTTCGGTTATCATTTTTTTTCACCTTTTTCTAGCGGGATTTATTATAACATTTCTTTCATGGCTTGTCCAATATTTTAATATGGCTTATATAAATGATTATATTTATTATATAAAAGAGTAATTCTTTTGCCTTTAATTTCAATAAATCCTTCTTCTTTTAAATATCTAAGTTCTCTTGACATGGCACATCTGTCTACGGATAAATATTCCGCTAAGTCGGTAAAGTTAAATGGTAAATAAATATATTTTGTTCCTCGTTTTTGAGAATTTAAATTAAAATATTCCAAAAGGCGATTACGAATTGTTTTTTTGGTTAAAACACTCATTCTTTCATTTTTTTCTTGCGTTTTTGTTTCGATAATTTGAAAAAAATTTTGCAAAAAAATTTGAAAATATTCTTTGGTTTTTAAATCACTTTTCCAAATTTGATTCGGTTGAATCCAAATAATTTCAGTGTCTTCTTTGGCTAAAATTTCATAATCTTTATTAAAAAAAGTTGAAAAAGTAGAGCTAAAAATTTCATTTTCTTCGACTTCTTCTAAAATAGTTTTACCACCATTTAAATCAATTTGATTAATTTGAACGTAACCAGTATTCACAAGTCCAATAAAGCTTGTATCACTCGGATAAATCACGTGATTTTGGGGATAATGCATCTTATGAGCTGCTAAAGATTTTAGTATTTTTTCAGCTTGATTGTCAGTCAAATTGTCAAACAATTTTTCCATTTTACACCTCTTTTTGTATAATTCTATCACTTTTTCTAAAATGTTGCAATTGCAACAATAATATTTTTTGATCTATGATATACTTTTTGTATAACGTGGGAGGAGTAAAAAGTTATGAAGGTTATTAAACGGGATGGACATATGGTAGATTATTGTCCAGAAAAAATCGAAGCTGCAATTATGAAAGCAAATCAAGAAGTGGAAGAAGACGATCAAGCAAGTGCAACACAGATCAAAAATATTATTAAGTATATTGAAAAACTTGGTAAAAAAAGAATTTTAGTTGAAGATATTCAAGATATTATTGAAATGAAATTAATGTCGATTGGTAAATATCAATTAGCGAAAAAATATATTACTTATCGTTATACGAGAGAGTTAGTTCGAAAAAGTAATACAACAGACTTAGCTATTAAAGAATTAATTGACGGCGAAAGTGAATATTGGAATACCGAAAACTCAAATAAAAATGCTAAAGTAATTACGACTCAAAGAGATTATTTAGCAGGAATTACAAGTACAGATATTACAAGAAGATTTTTACTTCCTGAAGATATTGTAAAAGCTCATGATGAAGGAATTATTCATTTTCATGATGCTGATTATTTTGCTCAAAATGCAATGCATAACTGTGATTTAATTAATTTAGAGGATATGCTTCAAAATGGAACGAATATTAATGGGGTTATGATTGAAAAACCACATCGTTTTATTACAGCAATGACAATCGCGACTCAGTTAATTACCGCCGTTAATTCGAGTCAATATGGTGGAGTTACGATTACTTTAACTCATTTGGCTCCTTTTGTAAGAAGTAGTTATGAACGTTTTGTGGAAAAATATAAGAAAAGAAAACTTTCTAAAGAACAAGTAGAAAAATTTGCCAAAGAAGATTTACAAAAAGAAATTACTGATGGAGTTCAAACTTTCCAATATCAAATTAATTCAATGACAACGACAAATGGCCAAGCACCTTTCTTAAGCGTTTGTATGTATTTAGGAGAGACAGAAGAATATAAAGAAGAACTTGCAATGATTATTGAAGAAGTTTTAAAACAAAGAATAGAGGGAATGAAAAATGAAGCAGGAGTTTATGTTACACCAGCTTTCCCAAAACTTTTATATATTCTTGAAGAAGATAACATTCATGAAGATAGTAAGTATTGGTATTTAACGAAACTTGCTGCTGAGTGTACAGCAAAACGTTTGGTTCCAGATTATATTTCTGAAAAAATTATGAAACAACTTAAAATTGATAAAAATGGCGATGGACAATGTTATCCATGTATGGGATGTCGTTCCTTTTTAACTCCTTATGTTGATGAAAATGGTAAACCAAAATATTATGGTCGTTTTAATCAAGGTGTTGTTACCATTAACTTAGTTGATGTGGCTTTATCAAGTGATAAAGATATGGATGCATTCTGGAAAATTATGGATGAAAGACTTGAACTTTGCCATCGTGCTTTACAAATTCGTCATAAACGTTTAAGTCAAGTTACTAGTGATGTCGCGCCTATTTTATGGCAACATGGTGCTTTAGCAAGACTTAAAAAAGGCGAGAGTATTCATGAACTTTTACATCATGGTTATTCGACGATTTCTTTAGGATATGCTGGGCTTTATGAATGTGTAAAATATATGACAGGACACTCTCATACAGATAATGGGGTTGGCAAAGAATTTGGTCTTCAAGTCATGAGAAAATTAAATGATGCTTGTAAGATATGGAAAGAAGCCGAAGACATTGATTACAGTGTTTATGGAACACCAATTGAATCTACTACTTATAAATTTGCGAAAGCTTTAAGAGAAAGATTTGGTAAAATTAAAGGAATTACTGATCGTGATTATATTACGAATAGTTATCATGTTCCTGTCTTTGAAGAGATTGATGCGTTTACTAAGTTAAAACTAGAAAGTGAATTCCAACAACTTAGTCCTGGTGGAGCAATTTCTTATATTGAAACTCCTAATTTAACGAATAACTTAGAAGCAGTGATTGAAGTCATTAAATTTATTTATGATAATATTATGTATGCTGAATTAAATACAAAATCAGATTATTGCTTAGAATGTGGTTATGATGGCGAGATTTTACTTGATGATGATTTAGAGTGGTATTGTCCAAACTGTGGAAATCGTGATCATGATAAGCTTGATGTGACTCGTCGGACTTGTGGTTATATTGGTAAAAATTTCTGGAATAAAGGTCGAACACAAGAAATTCATGAACGTGTGATTCATATAGATAATAAAGATGATGATGAGGAATAACATTTATGAGATACAATAAAATTAGAAAGATGGATATTTCTAATGGTCCAGGGGTCAGAATCTCAATATTCTTACAAGGGTGTACGTTTCATTGCAAAAATTGTTTTAATCCTGAAACTCATGATTTTAATGGTGGCAAAGAATTTACAGATGCGACGATTAAAAGAGTATTAGAACTTTGTGAAAAAGATTACATTGAAGGACTTTCTATTTTAGGTGGTGAACCAATGCATCCTAAAAATAGAGAAGGAACATTTCGACTTGCTAAAGCGTTTAAAGAAAAGTTTCCCGAAAAAACATTATGGGTTTGGACAGGCTTTTTACTAGACCGTGATTTAATGGATTTAGAAGGACTAAAATATATTGATGTTTTGGTAGATGGTCAATTTGTCGATGAATTAAAAGATTATCATTTAAGTTGGCGAGGGTCTTCCAATCAAAGAGTGATTGATGTTCCAAAATCTTTAAAAGCAAAAAAAGTTGTTTTATTAGAAGGAGTGGCTGTTTAGCCATTTCTTTTTTAAAATTACGATTTTTGAAGAATAAAACTAGTTTCTCTTAGCAATTCTTGGTATAATAAGATTGAGGTTTGATAACATGATAGATTTGACAAATTTAAATGATTTACAAAAGGAAGCAGTGTGTCATAAAGAAGGCCCTTGTTTAGTAATTGCTGGAGCAGGTTCGGGAAAAACAAAGGTGCTGACGACACGAATTGCCTATCTCATTCAGTCAGGAGTTTCTTCTTACCGTATTTTAGCAATTACATTTACCAATAAAGCAGCCAAAGAAATGAAAGAAAGACTTCTTCGTATGACAGATGAATGTGATGCATTTGTAGGAACTTTCCATTCTTTTGGATTACGAATTTTAAGAGAAAACATATTTACTTTAGGACTAACTCGTAATTTTACGATTTTAGATACCGATGATGTAAGCAGTTTAATTAAGAAAATTTTGAAAGAAAAAGGTTATGATCCTAAAGAAGTTAGTCCCTCTTATATTCGGAATCGTATTAGTTTTATTAAAAATGAGATGCTTAGTGATGAGGAAGTAGAAAAATTTTTTCAAAGTGACTTAGAAAAAATTGCTTTTGATGTTTACAAAGAATATCAACAAAAATTAAAGAAAAATAATTCCGTTGATTTTGATGATTTATTACGTTTACCTGTGATGTTATTTCGAAGTCATTCAGATATTTTAGAACATTATCAAGAAAAGTATCAATATATTTTAATTGATGAATATCAAGATACAAATGAAGTTCAATATCAATTGGTGAAGTTGTTAGCCAAAAAACATCAAAATTTATTTGTAGTTGGTGATCCGGATCAATCGATTTATCAATTCCGTGGAGCAAATTACAAAAATATTTTGAATTTTGAAAAAGATTATCCTATGACTAAAGTCATTTCTTTGGAAGATAATTATCGTAGTACGAAAATGATTTTGGATGCTGCTAATAGTGTGATTCGGCATAACAAAGAAAGAAAAGAAAAGAATTTACGAGGACATCATGGCGATGGAGTAAAAGTAAAATATCTTCGTGCTTTTGATGAAAAAGAAGAAATTCAAATGGTCATTCGGGAAATAAGAAAGCTTTTTGAAGAAGGATATCAAAAAAAAGATATTGCCGTTTTTTATCGAACTAATGCTC
The DNA here is from genome assembly GCA_947598285.1 of uncultured Bacilli bacterium. GTDB lineage: Bacteria > Bacillota_I > Bacilli_A > RF39 > UBA660 > Ventrenecus. Next base: position 9,373 of record CANQFE010000015.1, on the reverse strand, counting down.
AGGCACGGGTGGTGGAAGAACAATTTTTAAAAGCTAATATTCCTTATAAAGTGGTAGGAAGTTATTACTTTTATTCACGAAAAGAAATTAAAGATTTGATTTGTTATTTAAGACTTATTTTAAATCCTGATGATGATATTTCTTTACGAAGAGTGATTAATACACCAAAAAGGGGAATTGGTTCTGCTTCGATTGACCGCTTAGAAAATTTAGCAAATCTCGAAAATGTCAGTATGTTTGATGCGATTACCTCAGGAAAAGAACTTACCTTTAAAAAGTTGATTCTTGATTTAAAAAAGGAAAGTGAAAATTTATCTTTAACAGAATTAGTTGATGCAATTTTAGAAAAAAGCGGTATGAAGCAGGAATTAGAAATGGATTCTTCTTTAGAAAGTGAATTAAGATTAGATAACTTAATGGAATTTAAAAGTATCACGGCTACTTTTGAAGAGACAACAGGAAGTGTTGACCTTGGTGATTTTTTAGAAGAAATTAGTTTAATTGCCGATATTTCGGAACATAAAAATGATGATGATGTGGTTACTTTGATGACTCTTCATAGTGCCAAAGGTTTAGAATTTCCAATTGTTTTTTTGGTGGGAATGGAAGATGGTATTTTCCCTCATCAAAATAGTTTTACTGAAGAAGGAGGACTTGAAGAAGAAAGAAGACTTTGTTATGTGGGAATTACGAGAGCCAAAGAAAAACTTTATTTACTTAATGCTAAATCAAGAATGATGTATGGACATGCTTCTGCGTATCCTGAAAGTCGTTTTATTAAAGAAATTGATGAAAATCTTTTAGAAACCGAAAAGAAAAATATTTTTGAACATACTGGAAAAATAAAAAGAGAAGAAATGTATCAAGATCAAGATGTCGAATATCAAGTTGGTGAAATTATTGTTCATTCGATGTATGGTCGAGGTGTCGTTGTACGCTTTGATGAAGAATATGTTACAATCGCATTTCCGAAACCGTATGGATTAAGAAAATTAATGAAAAATCATAAAAGTATTAAGAAAGTAGGTTAGTTATGAATGAATTTCTTTCGCAAATAGAAGAAAGACTAAAAAACGAAAAAGGGTTGTCCATTGAAGTAGATACGAAACAGTTAAACGAACAGTTTGTCTTGTCAGCAATGTATTTGAAAAAGCAAGAAGATATTCTTATGTGGAATGGAAAAGTAGATATTCCTCAAGACTTTTTAAATCAATATCCAATGATTCAAAAGGTCATGCAAAACTATTCTTGTGAAATGAATATCTTCTTACAGCCAATGATTCCTCTTTATTGGGTTAATTTAAGTTTTCTTCCTTCCCTTCGTGTTTTAGTCGCGAAAGAAAGTACTCTTTTAAAAACTTTGGATAAGTTGGAAGACATGGTTTTTCAGATGTATCAAAATTCATTAAAGAATTTAGAAGAAAAAGTAAGAACGTTTCATTCTGTAGCATTCTTAAAAAAACAAGCGGATTATTTTTCTGATCGTTTTCCTTTTTCTTCTTCTCAAACTCAAGGATTAAAAATTATGATGCCAGTTCTTTTCTGGGATACGCCAACTTTAAAGAATGTTTTAAATCAATCCATATTTCTTTTATGTGAATATCAAGAAGAGAACCAAATTTTTCTTACACACCTTTATCCAGAGGATATTTATCAAGAAGAAAGTGATACTCTTTTAAACAGTGTCATGTTATTAGAAAAAAAGATTTCTAAAAAGAAAGAAGATGATATATCATGTTAAATGTTTCTTATGAAGAACAAAGAAAGTATCTTTTAGAACAATTAGAAAGAGTTTTATTTGTTGCCGCGCAAATTGGGGATCAATATAAAATTCAATTTCAAGATGGAAAGTTTATTGCTAGTTTCATATTAAAAAATGAAACAGAATTATCGATGCCAATTTCTGAAACGATTTTACCTCAGGCTTTAAGAATATCTATAAAAGAAGGAAAGATTCTTTGGCTTAGTTATTTTTCTCAGACTTCTTTTTATCGAGTGATATTACAAAGTAAAGAGGAATTAGAGATGGTAGAAAAAAGTCATTTAGAAGAAGCATTCTTTTGTTTAGAAAAAAAATTAAAATAAGAAAAGAGGGTTAATATGAAGGAATTTACATTAGTTATCATGGCCGCGGGAATGGGTTCCCGTTTTGGAGGATTAAAACAACTTACTCCTGTTGATAATGATGGCAATTTTTTAATTGATTATTCAGTTTATGATGCAATTCAAGCGGGATTTCATAAAGTTGTTTTTGTCATTCGCGAAGAACATCTTTCTCTTTTTGAAGAAACGATTGGAAAACGTATTGCACCTTTTATCCAGGTGGAATATGCATTTCAAGATATCAAAGATGTTCCTATTACCCTTGATCTCGCCAAACGAGAAAAACCTTGGGGAACTGTTCAAGCGGTCCTTGCTTCGCGTTCAAAAGTTACGGGTCCTTTTGTAATTATTAATGCTGATGATTTTTATGGAAGAGAAGCTTTCTTTACCGCGGCTAACTTTTTAGAGCAAACGCAAGAACCATTTACTTATGCTTGTATTTCTTATCCTTTTTTTACGACGATGTCTTCTAAAGGAGCAGTAAAAAGAGGGGTCTTGAAAGTTGATGGGAAAAAAATTCAAGATATGATAGAATGTAGTATAGAGAAAAGTGAGGATGGGTTTTTAGCCACTCCTTTAGAGGGTGGAGCATCTTTTTCGATCCCAAAAGAAACACCTGTTTCCATGAATTTTTTTGCTTTTCAAAATGATTTTTATCAAATTTTAGAAGAATCTTGGCAACAATTTTTTCAAAATGATCTTGAGTATATTTATACTCATGAAGCATTGTTACCAGATTGTTTAAAAGAACATATGGCAAATGAGACAATTCATGTTCTTCATTGTCCAAGTAATAGTAAGTGGATTGGCATGACTTATCGCGAAGACTTAGAAAATGTCAAAACGGAAATTCAAAAATTAAAAGAAAAAGAAGTATATCCAAATCATTTATGGGAGTGATTTTTTATGAATATAAAACAAAGAATGGATGAATTAGTTGAAATTTTAGAGAAAGCAAATTATGAATACTATGTTTTAGCAGAACCAACAATTACCGACCAGGAATTTGATAAATATTTAAGAGAATTAGAAACTTTAGAGAAAGAATATCCAGAATATGCCAAAAAAAATTCACCAACGAAAAGAGTTGGAGGAATGGTAATTGATAAGTTTCAAAAATTAAAACATTCGATTCCAATGCTTTCGTTACCAGATGTTTTTTCCGAAGAAGAGATTATTGAATTTGATGAGCGAATTCGTAAAAGTGGTTTTCATCCAGAGTATGTTTGTGAATTAAAGATTGACGGGGTCTCTGTTTCCCTTCATTATGAAAATGGTGAGTTTGTAACAGGGGCGACAAGAGGAGATGGGACAATTGGAGAAGATATTTCTCACAATGTCAAAACGATCAGATCAGTCCCAATGCATCTTAGAAAACCAGTATCCATTGAAGTTCGTGGGGAAATTTATATGCCCAAAGAAACTTTGGCTAAATTGAATCAAGAACGTTTAGAATTAGATATGCCTCTTCTTCAAAATTGCCGGAATGCCACAGCAGGGTCTATTCGGCAACTTGATTCTTCAGTCGCGGCCAAACGTAACTTAAATACATGGATCTATCATCTTCCTAATCCAGAAGACTATGGTATCAAAACGCATTTTGAAGCTTTAGAATATATGAAATCTTTAGGATTTAAAACTAATCCATGCAACCGTTTAGTAAAAGATATTGATGGCATCTTACATTTTATTTCGGAGTATCAAGAAAAAAGAGATTCGCTTTCTTATGATATTGATGGAATTGTGATTAAAGTAAATGATTTAGAGATGCAAAAAAAATTAGGATTTACTTCAAAGTATCCTAGATGGGCGATTGCTTATAAATTTCCAGCCTTAGAAGTATTAACAAAATTAAATGATATTATTTTTACTGTGGGAAGAACCGGTAGAATTACGCCGAATGCAGTTTTAGATCCTGTGATTGTGATGGGTTCTACAGTTAAACGAGCTACCTTACATAATGAAGATTATATTTTAGAAAAAGGTTTAAAAATAGGAGATACGGTATCAATTCGTAAAGCAGGTGATGTTATCCCAGAAGTAGTCGAAGCCAAATTAGAAAGAAGAACGGGAAATGAAACTGACTTTGTGATGATTACTCATTGTCCAATTTGTGGTAGTCTTTTACAAAAAAAAGAAGGTCAAGTAGATCATTATTGTATGAATCCAAAGTGTCCCGCAAGACATATCGAAGGACTTGTTCATTTTGTTTCAAGACATGCGATGAATATTGATGGTTTTGGTGAAAAAATTATGGAAGATTTCTTTAATTTAGGTTTCATCAAATCAATTCCGGATATTTATCATTTGGATCAACATAAAGAAGATTTGGTGGAATTAGAAGGATATGGCCATAAAAGTGTGGATAACTTATTAGAAGCAATTGAAGAAAGTAAAAAGAATAGTTTAGAACGATTACTTTTTGGTTTAGGTATTGGGGGCATTGGCGATAAAACAGCTTTACTTTTAGCAAGAATTTATAAAACAATGGATGAGTTAGCTTCCAAAACGAAAGAAGAATTAATGGAAATTCGAGATATCGGGCCAATATTAGCCCAAAATATTGAAGATTATTTTGCCAATGTGGATAACCAAACACTTATTCACAATTTAAAAGAACTTGGTTTAAATATGAAATTTCTAGGAGAAGAATTAAAGACAAGTGATGATTTTACCGGAAAGCGTTTTGTAGTAACAGGAACAATTTCTTTTATGGGTCGTGATGAAATTGAAAAAATTATTGAATCTTATGGAGGCCATGCCAGCGGCAGTGTTTCTTCGAAAACTGATGTTGTAATTGTTGGTGAAAACCCAGGAAGTAAAGAAACGAAAGCCAAAGAATTAGGAATTTTAATATGGGATGAAGAACACTTATATTCCGTATTGAAAGATTTAGGAGAAATCTAATGGATTATCAAGCATTTGTAGAGCAGTTAGCTCAAGAAAAAAATTATTCGGAAAATTTAAAAAAAGCAATTCTTCTTGCTATTCCTTTATTAATAAAACAATATCCTGAAGAGAAAGAAGATGTTCTTCCTTTTTTTCAATCGATTCAAATTTATGCCAAAGAGGAAATCAATGAAGAAGAAAAGCAAAAGATTACCGAAGAAATGACTCATTCATGTAATCCGCATGTAAAAGAAGAAGAAAGTAATCCATATCAAAATGATGAGATCGGTTCTTCCTATTCTTATCAAGCTGTTTTTGATGAAGAAATGAATGTTGTTGATGAAATTCGCTGGATTGTCGTAAAAGAGATAACGGGACCTGAGAAAGAAAAAGCAATTGAACTTTTTGGAACGTCAATTTGCATGTACTATTTTTTACATGAATTAGATCATGCTTTTTCAACACGGCACGCGATTTATCAAAAAAAGGGTAATCAAATTTATGCTAAACATGGTTTTCTCGAAACAATCATGGAATATCAAAAAAAAGATGATTGGAATATTCTGAAAACTGTTTCAGTGAAATCTCTTCTTTTAGAAGAAATTTTTGCTGAAAAAAGTGCTCAAGAGATGATGATAGAATTATTACAGGTAAAAGATTTTCAAGAAGTAAAAGAAGTAATGAAAAAAATTTTGATTTATCCCAATGCTTATAATGTTATCTTAATTACTATTGGAAAAGAATTCGAAAAGGCTTTAGGAAAAGATAAAATTCGGGCATTTCGGCAAGATAATTCTTATGATGTTATTAATGAGTTTAATGAAATAAGTAAACAAAGTGAGATGAGAGAAAAATATTATCCTAATGAAGAACCTTATGATTATTTAGGAAAGCTAGTATTTTCTTTATATCAACTTAGCATTCATCGTTATAAACTATCTTTTCAAGAGTATGAATCTCAATGTTTAAAACTTCTTTTTGATTCACTCGCACCTATTTATGGATATAATGAATATTTTGGAAAAGTAAGTTTTCAAGATTACAAAACTTTAAGAGAAAATGCTTTACATGAAGATGCATTAAATTTATAAAAAGCTGCAAAAGTGTGATATTTTTTTAAAAAAATGCTGCAAAAGTGTGATTCTTTTTGTGAAAATAGTTGCAAAAGTGTGATTTTGTGCTATAATCTTCATAAGAAGGTGATAACAATGTATCGAACGATAATGGCTCAACTTTTAAATTGGAAAAAAAGTAATTCTCGAAAACCACTTATTTTAAAAGGAAGCAGACAAGTTGGAAAAACTTATATTTTAAAAGAGTTTGGCCATGCTTATTATAAAAATTTAGCTTATTTTAACTTTGATCATGATGATAATTTAGCAAATCTATTTTTGAATACAAAAGATCCTAAAAGAATTTTAGAACAATTAAGTTTGGTTTGCAAAGAAAAAATATTGCCTCAAGAAACTCTAATTTTTTTTGATGAAATTCAAGAGTGTCCTAATGCTTTAAATTCTTTAAAATATTTTTGTGAAGAAGCAAATGAATATCATGTTGTCTGTGCAGTTTCTTTATTAAAAATTCGTTTATCTCATACTTCTTTTCCGGTTGGTAAAGTAGATTTTTTAAATTTATATCCTATGACTTTTTCCGAGTTTTTAATTGCAGATGGATGTTCTAATCTAGTAGATTATATGAAGTCTATTAAAAATCCTCAAAAAATGGAAGATATTTTTTTGAATCAATTGGAAGAAAAATTGAAAATCTATTTTATTGTTGGTGGTATGCCTGAAGTAGTGAAAAGTTGGGTAGAAGAAAAAGATATTTTAAAAGTGGATGAAATTCAAAAAAATATTTTACTTTCTTATGAAAGTGATTTTGCAAAGCATATTTCTAATACAGAAGCAAACAAAGTTTCTTTAATTTGGAATGGGATTCCATCACAACTTTCCAGAGAAAATAAAAAATTTGTTTATCAAGTTGTGAAAGAAGGAGCAAGAGCAAGAGAATATGAAAATGCTTTAAATTGGCTTAATGATGCAAATTTAATTACTAAAATTTATCATGTGAAAAAAGCTAATTTTCCTCTAAAAGCTTATCAAGATTTATCTTCTTTTAAAATTTATATGAATGATGTTGGATTGTTAAGAAGAATGGCAGGCTTGGATAGTAAAATTATTTTAGATGGAAATCAATTATTTGAAGAATTTAAAGGTTCTTTTACTGAAAATTACGTAATTAATATGCTTACTGCAACTCTTGATTCAGAACTTCATTATTACACTTTTGATCGTTATGAAATTGATTTGTTGATTGAACGAAAAAATAAAATTATTCCGATTGAAATTAAAGCAAGCCAAAAAAAATCTCATCTTAGTTTAACGAAGTTTAATGAAAAAAATCAAAATGATATATCTCTTGTATTTTCTATGGATCATTTAAAAAAGGATGGTAAAGTTTTAACGATTCCGTTATGTTTTGTGGAATTTTTTCAACAAGTTTTAGAAGATGAACAATAAAAATTATTTATTTTCTTTTTCATCTATAATGCTTTTTTTATATGGCTTTCTCACGTCTGTTCGATATAATAAATAATCAATACTAGTCTCATAATAATCGGCTAGTTTTTTTAATATGTCTGTTGGAATATCTAAACGTTCTGTTTCATAAGAAGAATATCCATTTTGACTCATATTTAATATTTTAGCAATATCTTTTTGATACAAATCTTTATCTTCTCTTAGTTCTTTTAATCTGTTCATTTTGCACCTCAAGTTTATTATATGGTACACCAAAATGCGATATTGAAATATATCACAAAATGGGTTATAATGGATACATCACAAAATGTGATATATAAAATGGGGTGATTTTTTAAATGAAATTACAAAAGTTTAAAGAAAGAAATAAAAAACAAAAAAGTATCATAATTTTTACCATAGCTTGTGTGTTATTAATCTCAGGAGTTTTTTTATACAAATCATTTGCAAGTTTCCAAGTCATTAAAAATCAAGATTATATTAATGGAAGTATTGAAGATCCTGGAGATATTTATTTTGCTTTTTATAAAGACAATAAAATTCAAAAAGAAATGCCTACTAAAGAACAAGGATATGTTTTAGATGAAGTGAACAGTTACTGCGGAGTAACCGGAGGATCTGATTCTAATATCAAAGTATCTGTCTCAGAAGATGAAATAATTCATGTGAATGGAGTAACATCCTCCAGAACAAAATGTAATTTATATTTTGTGAAAGGTGCCTATATCTTAGGTAAAGGAGTACCAATTGTTGAAAGTGATGATGGATTATATGAAGTAAAACATAATGATAACGATTTAGATGAAAAATGGAAAACAACCGAGTACCGATATGCGGGAAAGAGTCCTAATAATTATATTAAGTTTAATAACGAAGATTGGCGCATTATTGGTTTAGTAAATGTCATGACAGATGAAACTCATGTGGAGCAAAGAATAAAAATTATAAGAGAAGAAAGTATTGGTTCTTATAGTTGGGATACTACTATAAATTCTCAAGGAATATATAGAGGTGAAAATAAATGGAATAAAGCTGACTTAATGACATTATTAAATGATTACTATTATAATAACAAGGGAAATCAACTATGTTGGGTGTATGTATCATCTATGAACCCACAACAAATTTCTTGTTCTTTTGATGGAGTTAACGGAAATATAAAAGGATTACAAAATGTTCATAATATGATTGATGAAAATATTATATGGACTTTGGGAGAAAGATTTGCAACGAATATAACTGCGCCAGAAGCATATCAAAAAGAAAGAATTGTGAGTGGTGAAGATAGTAAATGGCCAAATGAAACTTCAAAATCTTCTTTTCATAGTATAGGGCTTATGTATCCAAGTGATTATGGATATGCTTATGGAAATCGAGATTGTGCTGAAACGATTACACTTGATAGTACTGCTCAAAGTATTTATCAATGCTACAAAACTAATTGGTTCTATGTTAGTCAAATGGAAGCTTTACGGGGACTCTTAACAGCAAGTATTCAAGATGAATATAAAGTACAGAATCTTCCATATGGAAAAAATCTGCATGATGGAGCTGATGCATACGGTTCTTCTAATGTTTATCCAACCCTTTATTTGAAATCTAATATTAAAATAACAAATGGCAATGGAACTGAAGGAAATCCATGGATATTGTCAGAAATAAATTTATCTTAAATAAATAAATGAACAATGACTAATTTTAATCTTGTTAAGAGAAGGAAATAAATCAACTATAATAATTACTAACACATGTCAATTGACTTCTGGGGGGGGGGTATTTGATAGAATCATCATAAATAGGTATGGTGATTTTTTAAATGAAATTACAAAAGTTTAAAGAAA
>CANQFE010000014.1 GCA_947598285.1 uncultured Bacilli bacterium | reverse complement strand
ACATTTAAAAATCTCTCAATCTAGCATAAACACTAGGTTTGAGAGATTTTGCTTTTCTAAAACTGATAAATTCAGGAATATATGAGATTGCAAGTATTTTTTGCTCGTTTTTGAAAAAGTTTTTAGAAAGAAAAAAAGTCTTTCAAAAAAAGATCTTTTCTTATTAAAATTCCCCATATCCTCTTGTTTTATAAATTCCACATTTAATGTATGCATCGGTTTGATAAATATCATTTTGATATAAAACACTAACGTAGCCCTCACAAGCATTTTCACTCACTTTGGCTTCTTCAATCACCCCTAAATTTATAAGTTCCTCTAAAGAATAAGAGTTTTCATAAGAAACAGGATGAGAAAGTAAATACTCTTTGGTTTTTTCCTCTAAAATACTTTCATAATCTTTATAAACTTTCGTCCGATATTTAAAATAAAAGCCAAAAAGAGTAAGCGCGATGACAATGAGGAAAAGAATTCCTCCCCAAACTAAGCTAATGAAATGCATTTGCTTTAAATCTACCCGATTCATATTAGTAACCCTCTGATTCATAATAGGCGCAATGAATAAAAGGCGTATATTCTTTTTCTTTCACAATAACATAACCTTCACAAATGTCATCTTGATAAGTTAAATCATTTAATGAGAGATACCCTTCACTTAATAAAGTATCGGAAAGAATAAGACTTTCTTCATTTTTTCCTTCCTGATGATACTTTTTGGCAGCAACTTTTAGACGGGACTCGATTGCTTCATAAGAATTAGAAGAAGACGAAATACCACCCTCTAAATCTTGATAAAACTGACTAATTGAAAAGGCGACCAAAAGAACAAAAAAAAGAAGAAGAGCTGATAGGAATAACATTTCTTTTAACCCCCAGCCATGGTTATTCCGTAACATTTTTATTCCTCCCAAGATTTTTCAGTATCACTTTTAATAAATGCTGCTCCAAAACCATATTTTTCTTCGCCATTAACTCCTTTAAATTCAAAATACTTATATCCAAAACTAACGCATGTATAAAGTGATCCATTTTGATTAGTTTTTGTTTGTTCACTTAAACAAATAAATGGTTTTTCCTTCCCTCTAGCTCGAAAATAATCTGCCACAAAAAGAATCATCCAGGATACTAAGAGAATGAGAAACACAACTTTTATTCCAGTTAATATTTTTGATTTCATCTTCCTATACCTCATTTCCTTTTTTATTATATAAAAAATTTTGCTTTTTCACAATACCTAAGTTATGTTATTTTTTGATAAGAAAGAGAATCCGTATAAATTCCACTCACACCTTCTTTAAAATATTCTTTAGCTTTACTTTCATCATTTTCTGTGTGCAAAAAAAGTTGTAAATCATTTTCCACAATGATATTTTGAATTTGCTCATCATAAAATTCTTTGGGAAATGTAATATAAGAAATGTTATGTTTTTTACTCCAAAGACAAATTTGTTGAAAACGTTCATCATCTTCGGAAGAAAAAGGCCTACCTGTCGTCATGTTTTCTTGAAATACTTGATAAACAGTAAAAATAAAATTTTGAAAAGGATAAATTTCTAAAATAACATCATACATATCTTCATTATATATTTGAATAATAAAACGATCTAATAAAGAAGAAAGTCCCATTTCCTCAGCAACATTTTTTAAATACTGAAATTCTTTTGTTACTGAATCAGTGTCAGTATACTTACTATCGGTAATAATCCAGATATCTGGATAAGTTGCCATGATATTTAATAAATCACGATAAGTCACTGGAGTATATTTTCCTCTGATTTTATTTTGTACAAATTCATTCAAAGTTGGAGCAATCCCTTGAAATTCTGGAAAGAGTGACCAATCATGAACTAATACTAATTCATTATCTTTCGTAAATTGAAAATCAACTTCAAAAGTGCGTAAACCATTTTGATATCCATTTAAAAAAGCTTCTTTAGAAGAAGTATAAGTATCTTCCTCAACAATATAAAACGCATGCCCAATTAACTTCTCTCCATTCCATTTTATCTTAGGAAAAGAAGAAACTTTTTGCATCAAATGTAAATGTTGAAAAAGAAACTCGGAAGAAAAAAATTGATCATAAAATTGGCCTATCAAAGAAGAATCATCTAAACCTTTTTCTTTTAAGTGCATTCTTCCTAAAGCAGTATAGGTAAAAAATAAACTGAAAAACACAAATGGGCATAAAAAAGAAACAAGAAAGGTTTCAAGCTTTTGAGGAATTTTTTTAAAAATACTTAGAAGAAATGGGAAAACAACATGAATAAAAAAAGCTCCTAACACTCCCCAAAAGAAAGCAAATAAAATGGTAGTTCTTCCATTGATGTTCAAAGGCAAATTGCTATAATCCCAAAATTTTATGCCAAAGAAAACTTCATACCCTAAACTAAAAAAATATTCACAAAAACTACCAATGAGAGTAGAAAAGAGTATGGCTTGCCACCATTTTCTTTTCTTTTGAGCAAAACAAGATAAAATTACGGTTACTATTCCATAAGTAGGAATAAGAGGCAAAAAAAGAACTTCTTGATGAATCGTGAAAACACCATTTTTAAAATACCAAAGGATTGTTTCATAAATCGTTCCTAAAAAACTACCAAGAAGAAAAAACAAAAATAATTTTTTCAAACCTAATTTTTGCTTATTTTGTGTTTGCATTTTAAGTTTCACTCTTTCATAAAAATGATTTTACCATTGAAAAAGAAGGAAAACAAGAAGAAAAATTGACAATGAAAAAAGAAGGGGCTGAGTGGAAATGAATAATTTCTATTCAGTTCTTTTTTAAATTATTCAAAAAAAATAAAAAGTCCTGAAATCATAAGACTTCAAGACCAATATGTGATACAATCTAATTGACGAAAGAAGATGTATCACATGAAATATTTTAACACAAAAAGACCAATTTTCATAGTCCCCTCAGTGAAATGCTGTGAGGAATTTGATAAAATTGATAAATTTCTGAAAATTTTGAATAACTCAGGAATAGGATTGATAATAAAAAAAGTTCAAAGTGAAGTTGGAAGAAAAGGATACAACCCATATAGCTTGATAGCAACTATTATTTATTGCTTTTCAAAATTTAAAGGTAGTTTACGAGAAATAGAAAACCTATGTCAATTTGATTTAAGAGTTATTTATATAATGGAGCAACAACAACCAAGTGACAGTTCAATAAAAGAATGCATTAATAAATATATAGTCCCTTATCAGTATGAAATATTTACTATGATTACAAAAGCAATTATAGAAGAGCTTAATGTTAATATAGATATTCAATATAATGATGGAACAAAAATAGAAGCAAATGCAAATAAATATAAATTTGTATGGAAGCCAACTACTTATCATAAAAAATTAGATATTAAGATCAGAGAACTATTACTTCAAATGGGAATTGAAATAAAAAACAAAACATTGATAAAATCATTTGAGTTAAATGAGTTAATAAAAGAATATGTTGTAAGAGAAAATATAGATATTAATTCTATTCCTACGGGTAAAGGTAAACGATTAACCAAAGAACAAAGAAATTATAAATTAGTTTATCAATATTTAATTAAGTTACTTGAATACGAAGAAAAAGAAACAATATGTGGTGAAAATAGGAATTCTTATTACAAAACAGATAAAGATGCAACAGCCATGGTATTAAAGGAAGATTATTATTCAAAAACCAGTCATGATTTTCATGCTGGATATAATATACAAGTAATGGTATCAAGTGGAATAATAACAATGTATGGAGTATTTCAAAATCGAGATGATTTCTATACTTTTATCCCAATGAATGACTTATATCATAAATATTATAAAGAATATCCTAAAAATGAATGTGCTGATTCAGGATATGGAATATATAAAAATTATCAATATATGAAAGAGCACAATATAAAAAATTATGTGAAACATTCTACATGGAGTGGGGAAGCCGATGGAAAAAGACCGCAATTATTTTATACTTTTGATGATGGAGTTATGTGTCTGAATACTTGTATTGGAGAAGAAATATCATTTTATGGTGTTAGACATCCGAGATATAAAAATAGTAAACTTTATAAATTTGTTGGTTGTAACAATTGTAATTATTCTTATATCTGTAAGAAAAATCTAAAAAACAAAAACTATGATTATAGATTATATGAACTAATACCAGAATATGAACTATTAAAAGAAGAAGCTAGAAAAAATTTACAAAGCCCAAAAGGAATAGAAATAAGAATAAACAGAAGTATCCAAGTAGAAGGTGCATTTGGACAAATAAAATATAATATGAATTATGACAGAATAAGAAGACGAGGTTTAATTAAAGTTTCCTGTGAGATTATGCTTATGTGCTTAGGTGCCAACATAAGAAAGTATTTTTCTGCTTTAGATGGCAATAAATTAAAAGATAATTATTGGAATACACCAAACAATTTAAACTTCGAAAAATTTCCTTTTCCAAAGCAAAAAAAACTGAATAGAAATTATTCATTTCCACTCAGCCCCTTCATCTTATGCTTTTTGGGTTTTATATACATATAAGATTGTTAAAAAACTAATCAATGCTAAGCCAAAATATCCGAAAATAAAATCAGAAGTTTGAGGATTTTCCACATTCATTAAAGTATAAGTAGAAGTAAGGACTGCTTTATCCACTACTGATGCATCTGTAGCAGGATTTCCTTTTTCATCTACAAAACCCGCAAATTGATAACCTTCTTTTTTCGCTGCAAATTGATATAAATCTTCTAATCGAGCGGTTTCTAGGACTTCATGATCTACTCCGTCAATCGTAACAGTTATGTAATAAATAGCTCGAATTGTAGTATTTACATAGATTGGTTCATCTAATTTTATTTCTTCTTTGGTTTTTTCATCAATAAACATAGCAAATTTTTTGTTTTCATCATTGATTAAATTTTCAACTTGAGAGCCATAAGGTAATGCTTTTAAATCATTAATTGTAATCCCAGCATCTAAACTAGAAAAAGAATTTCCTGTGTTTGCAATCGTAATGGTAATCGTATCTTCAGCACTAATGGCCTTAATTGTAATATCAGAATACAATTTTTCATTGAAATCAACTGCTTTTCCTGTCTGAAGATTAATAAATGTCCGATATTTGTGCTCTGGATTATCAATCACAGTCTTTAATTTACTTGCAAACTTCTTTTCTTTTAATTCGTTTAAAGATAATCCTGGCTCGATTAAATAACTAAAATCCGCATTTGTTAAGTCATCAACTACTCTTACTTTGATTGTTTCTAAAGCAGATGCATTGACTGTAAAAAAGAAAGAAACAACAGTAATAAGAGCAAGAAACATAACTTTTAAATTTTTCATATTTTACTCCTTTCCTATTTTGCAAAACAACTTTGTCTTGCTACCAATATATCTATTGATATCTTTAGTATGGACAAAGAAAAGGAAATTTATACAATTTAAAAATTCCTTAAATATTTTACACTTTTATACGTATTTTACTTTACATTATGCATACATTAATTTATAATAAAATATATTAAATATTTTTTGAAAGGAGATATTTATATGAAAAAACTATCAGCAAAGTCTGTAACAGGTTTATTTTTAGCCTCTGGTTTAACTGCTGCTAGCGTTTATGCTGGAACAGCAATGAACGCGAATCAAGAATTAGATGATTCATACGATATTGACAGCCAACCAACTGAGATGGCTACTGTTTCAGAAATTGATGAAGCACTTGTTGCTGAAAAAGTAAATACGGCAAAATTGGCAGAAGAAGAAGCGAAGAAAGCGGAAGAAGTTGCAAAAGATGCCAGCGAAGAATTAAAGAAGGCGGAAGAAGCGAAAACGTCAGCTGAAAACGAAGTAAAAGCTGCCGATGAAGCGAAAAAGGCTGCTGAAGAAGCCAAGAAAGCTGCCGAAGAAGAAGTAAAAAAAGCAACAGATGCTGAATCTAGAGCAAAAGCAGAAGCAAAAGTAAGAGCTGCCGAAGAAAAAGCCAAAAAAGCAGAAGAAACTAAAAAAGCTGCTGAAGAAAAAGCACAGAAAGCTGCTGAGGATGCGAAAAAGGCAGAAGAAGCAAAAAGAGTTGCCGAGGAAGAAGCAGCAAGAAAAGCAGAAGAAGCGAAGAAAGCTGCTGAAGAAGCAAAAAGATTAGAAGAAGAAAGAAAGGCTTTTGAAGAAAAAAGAAAAGCTGAGGAAGCCAAAAAAGCGGAAGAAGAAGCTCAAAAACAAGCGGAAGAAAAAAGAAAAGCCGATGAAGCAGAAGCAGCAAGAAAAGCTGAGGAAAAAAGAAAAGCTGAGGAGGCAAAAAAGGCTGCGGAAGAAGCATCTAAACAATCAACTGGTCGTCAATTTACTGATGAACAATTAAAATATATGTTAGAACAAGCTCAAAAAGGAGCCGAACTTGATGCTCAAAAACAAGCGGAAGATGAAGCAAAAATAAAAGAAGAAACAGAAGCGAAGAGAGCCGAAAGATTAGCAAAAGAACAAGCTCAAAAAGAAGCTTTAGAAAAAGCAGAACAAGAAAGAAAAGCATGGGAAGAAAAAATAGCAGCAGAAAATGAAAGAATGAAAAAAGAAATGGAAGAAAATGCCAGAAAATCACAAGTACAAACTTATGATTCTGCTGATATTGCTGATGCTAAAAAATATGTTAATTCACAAATTCCATCAACTTCTGAAAATACAGAAGGTAAACCAATTACAGCTACTCCAGATAGTAACTACATAAATTTCTTAAAAGAGAGAAATA
Organism: uncultured Bacilli bacterium; assembly: GCA_947598285.1. Taxonomy (GTDB): domain Bacteria; phylum Bacillota_I; class Bacilli_A; order RF39; family UBA660; genus Ventrenecus. The sequence continues at coordinate 16,084 of CANQFE010000014.1, read as the reverse complement.
TTTCTTTAGGTACAAATGCTGCATCTCCATATATTTGGTTTGCTCACTTCACATGTAACACTAGTCAATGTGATGGTTTTGAACAACCTGGTTCTAGTAAAAAAGATGGTTCTGTCATTATTGGAAGAAGAGGAGATACTTCAAATATTGAAATGCCTGCACCAAAAGCTAAAGCTGGATACAAATTTTCTCATTGGAATACTTCCACTCATAGTGTCACTTCTAAAACAGTAATAAATGGCGAGACAATTACAACCACAATTACAATGAATAGTTATGAAGCTGTTTATGTAGCCATCTAATTGTATAAAAGAAACTAAAGTAAGGGTTACCTCTTACTTTTTTAATGAAATGAGGTGTTTTAAATGAAAGATACAAGACATTTAGGAGTCTATGGCGTTATTATAAAAGAGGGTTGTATTCTTTTGATCAAAAAGTCTCGAGGTGCATATATCGGTAAATATGATTTGCCAGGTGGAAGTATAGAACATGGTGAAAAGCCTTGTGAAACTTTAAAAAGAGAAATCATGGAAGAAACAGGATTAAAAGTTCAATCGTTTCACATATTAGATGCTGATTCAGTAGTGGTAGATTGGGATAATCCACTCATTCATACCCAAGAACATATGCATCATATTGGAATTATTTATGATGTGATTGCTTTCGATGGAGAAATAAAAATCGATTCTGATGGCTTAGATTCATTAGGGGCTATATGGTATCCACTAAGCGAGATAAAAAAAGAAGATATTAGTCCTCTAACGTATGATGCTTTAAAATTTAAAAAATTAATTTAACGATATATAATATTTTTAAAATTCCGTGAAAATGGAATTTTTTTATCTGCATAAATTTTTTCATTGTTAACCTTTGTTAAAAATTTTAAGAAAAATTAAAAAAACAGCTCCTTTCAAGTTAAAGAATATATTCTCATTATACATTCTTTTTCTAACTTTTCGAAGCTATTTTACATCTAAATGGCAAAGGCGGAGAGAATCAAACTCCCATCAAAAGTTTTGGAGTGAAAACGATTAACTTTCAACTTTTCAAAAATTACTCTTATATTATAGGAAAACAAGACATTTAGTCAATTACATTTAAACATTTTAATTGACTAAGAATTTTTAAAAATCAACAATAGTTTAAGCATTCGATACACAATTGATACAATAATTTTGAATGCTTTTGCTGTATAATTTAATTTTAAAAATTATACTATAAAAGAAATAAAATTATACAAGCTAAAAATCATCAGAAATCCTTTTACTCATAAGGAATAATGATGATTTTCTTTTGATTTAATTAAAGAAGTAAGATTATAATATAACCCTATTTTTTATTAAAATAGATTATTTATAAATTTTTTTAAACTGATTTTACTTTTTTGGTTCTTTGTAATATCCATTTCTACAAATTATTTTATCAGTCGCAGCAAGTACACCAGGTAATACAAATAGAATTAATATTACCGATGCAAATGTACCTTGCGAAATAGTTTCACATATTTTAGCAGCAATAGCAGATGCAAAACCTGCTACTACTAAAGTAACAATAATTAATATTGATGAAGAACTAATTATGGTATGAATTGATTTGTTATAAGCATTAATTACCGAATCTTTAATTCCCATTGTTAATCTTGATTCACGATAATAAGAAGTATAAACAATGGCATAATCTATTGTTGCTCCCATTAATATTGCTTGAACTATCAATAAAGATATGAAATATACTGATCCTCCTGTAATGGAAATTGCACTCATAGTTAAATACACAGCAGTTTGAATAATAAGTACCAAAACAAACGGAATAATTAAGTCCTTAAATGTTATTGCAACAACAATAAATATAAATATCATTGTTAAAATTGTAATCTTATTTAATTCATTATTAAAAGTTTTATTCATTTCTACTGCCATAGGAGAATTACCAACAATGTATATATCATCATTATTACCTATTTCATCCTGAATAGAATTAATAAATTTATAAGTATCTTCATCTTCAGCAGCATATTTTGTATTTAATACAACTCTTGAATATTTATCCGATACTATTAAATCTTTTGATTTATCAACTGTTTTTTTAGAATCAGTAATTGTTGTTCTTTTTTCAGAATTTATGAAATCATCAAATCTTGAATCAGTTAAAATATCAGAATTTAAATAATTAATAAATTCTTCAATTGTCATTTTCCATGAATCATCATATTCTTTAATGCTTCCATAGTATATATATATTAAATCCACAAGATTTTTATCTAAATTATCACTTAATGTATCTAATGATGTAAATGCTTCCGTAGATGTATATTTTATATTATTTAAAGATTTATTCATTATATCATTAATAGTTGTTAATTTTCCTTTTTTTACATCATCAAATTTTGCTGAATAATCTTTGTTATTCATTACATCTTTAACAATAAATTGAACATAATTATATAATGAAATATCTTGATTTGATTTTATATATTTAGAATTATATAAACTAAACAATAAACTCATAGTATTATTATCTATATTAAGTAATGAACTTAAACTAGAAGATGTGTATTTTGTATTATTGAGTGTAGATGTCATTGCTTCTTTAACTAAAGATAGTTCACTAATCTCTCTATTAGATATTTTACCCTTTAATAACTCGTTATCTTTATTATTTAATATTAGATTAGCAAATTCTAAAGGTGTCATTGATGTTGGTTCATTATTATAATCATATACTCCAAATATTTTAGTTAGTTGATCTTTGTCTGTACCTGTAATATTACTTATTTCTGAATAACTATAAGTTGTATCTAAATTATTAACAATTATATGGGCAAGTTGTAATAAATCACCTGTTGATGTTAATTTTTCTGCAAGTAAAGGATTTTCCTTATTACTATATAGAAAGTTAATTAATTCTTTTACAGATATATCTTTTAATTTACCATTTTGAGAATCATTATAACCATAAATCATACTTATCACAGTTTTATCTTGATTTAAAGCACTCACTAATTCATTTACACCATATTCAGTAGAAATATTATTCATTATATATTGGGCAGTACCTAAAGAAGCTTTTTGAGTTTCACTTAATTGGGACACTATATCACTTGTTTGTAATAAAGTATTTACAAATTGTAAAGGTGTCATATTATAAGTATCTGATTTGCCTTGCGTAATTGCATAGTTTAATTTAGAGCCAGTTTCTTCATCTATTTCAAACATTTTATATAACTCTGTATTTGATAATTCTTTATCATAATAAGAATTTAATGATACTATGGTTTTTAATGATTTTAAAGTATCTTCATTAAAAAAAGTATCTTCATTAAAATAAGATTGATAATTTTCTTTTTCAGTCATTTGTAATGCCGTAGTTGCAAACTCATTCAATGTTAATTTTGTATCCGTATTATAACCTGTATAATACATATACAAAAGTGATAAAGTATTATCATCCAAACTTAATCCTAAATTATTTAAAGATGTCTTCATTGATGTCATATTGAGTGCAGTAGTTACATTTTGTTTATTACTTAATTTTTTTAAAAGAGTTAATGATTTAATGGTATTTTCATCAAACATATCTTTATAAGAAGCATTACTAGACATATTTAAAGCAAAATTAGCAAACTCATTTAAAGTCATTTTTGTATTGCTATCTACAGTTGTTCTATAAAATAAGAATAACTCTTCTATTAAATCTTTATCTATCCCAAAAATACTAGAAAGTTCACTTGCATCCATCTTCTTATTTATATTATTTACATCAGCGAATTTTTGCAACTGTTTTAATTTTGAAATAGTTGCTTTATCTAAACTTGATGAATACTCTTTGTCATTTGCTACATCATTAAGCATAAAATTAACAAATTCTTTAATAGTCATTTTAGTTTCAACATTTTTACTATTATAATAAATCAAGATTTTTTCGGCATCATCTTCATTCATTCCTAAAATATCAGCAATTTCTTTTGTACTTCTCTTTTTATTAATTAAAGATGGTGATGTAAAATTTTCGAGTATTTCTAAATTATCTTTAGTATCTTGATCTATCGAATCACTAAAATTATCATTCGTATAAATGTCTCTTTTAATAAAGGAAATAAATTCATTTAATGTCATTTTATTATTAGCATCTTTATTATAATAATTGTAATAAATAAGTTTTATTAGATACTCTTCTACTTGGGTATCTTGACCTAAATCTTCAAACTTTTTATTTAATTCATTATATGCCAATTTTTCATTAATAGTATTTGAATAACATAATGCTTGGTCTATTTTTTCATTTTGCTCTAGTTTTTTACAATAATCTGTTATTAATTCTTCATATTTATTATTATATACTATAGCAATTTGATTTGTTGCTGGAAAAACTTTTCCAACTTTATCTTGTTCCGAACCTGTATAAAGTATCCCAATATTTCCTTTTAGAAAATAAGCCCCAACAAACAATATAACTATTAAAACCACTTGGGCATACCTTGCCTTGTATATAAATTTTCCTAATCCTGTTAAATTAAATTTAGGAGATTTCTTTTTTGTTTTAGCAATTAAATTATCAAAAATTAAAAGTAATGCTGGTAAACAGAAGAAAATACTAATTAAACTTAATAATACACCTTTGGCTAAAACAAATCCTAAATCTTTACCAATGGTAAAACTCATAAATACAAGAGCAACTAAACCGACAATTGTTGTAACTGAACTACTGGATATGGCTTTAAAAGAATGATATAGTGCTTCTTTCATAGCATCTATTTTATTATTATGAGTTAATTTTTCTTGCTTATATCGATTAGATAACATAATTGAATAGTCCATAGATAAAGCAAGTTGTAATATAGCAACAATTGAATTTGTAATAGAGGATACACTATCAAACATAATATTCGTGCCTTTATTAATAAATACAGCTATTCCTATAGAAATCAAGTATAGCCATGGTTCAACATAAGAATCACTTAATATGATTAAAATAATCATTGCACAAGCTATTGCTAAAATTACAATCCATAATTGTAATATTGGTTTATTTTCATCATATATAGAACCACTCATTCCTGAGACTCTAAAATTATCTTTTACATAATTATAAACATTCGTGGCAGTTTCAGAATGGTCGTAATCATCTACATTCAGAACATATAAAGTGTATTTGTCTTTATTATATTCTTCTGTATTTTCATAATCAACGGAACTTACACCATCAATGCTTTGCAATTTTTTTAAAGTATCTTCCTTTTCACTATCTGACAAACCTTTAAACATGACATTAAGTACCGAAGAATCTTGTTCAGCAAATTCTTCATCCATAATATCTTTACCGATTTTCGTTTCGCTTGTTTTAGGAAGATATTTCATAATATCATCATTTATGTTTACCTTATTAGATAAATATAAACTAAATAATGCTGCTATTATAAAAATTGCTAAAAAGACATATCGTCCTTTTACAATAAAATCTGTTATTTTTCTCATATTTTTTCCTCCGTCTATATAGTTTATCGCTAATATTAATTTAAGCACACAACAATTTACAAAAATCTGTTTATTATCCAACACAAATAATAATATATTTGTATGTTTATAAAACTTTTTGTTTGATATTTATTTTTTGTTGGATATATTATATAATAAACCTGAGGCGATTTCATGAAAGAAAAAATTGATTTAAGAGTTGTTAAAACTAATAAGGTTCTGTTTAATGCATTAATTACGCTTATGGAACAAAAAGATTTTGAAAAAATAAAAATTTCCGATATATGTGAAGTAGCTTTAATTAATCGCTCAACATTTTATGCACACTACGAAGACAAATATGATCTTTTATTAGCAATGATTGATAATCTAAAGCAAAACTTAGAAAATGAATTAAAACAAAATAAAGAAGAAAATATTTCTAAAAATTACTTTATAGAATTTTTAAAAATATTAATTAATCATGTTGATGAGAAGAGAACAACTTATTATTCTATATTAAAAAATGATAAAAATGGAATTTTAATAGATTTTCTAATTGACGTTAGTAATAGAGATTTAATTAGTAGATTAAAAAATAATAATATAGTTAAATCTAATATTCCACTAGATATAATTACAAAATTTTATTTAGGCGGTATAGTATCCATAGGTATTGATTGGATAAAAAATAAAGATAAATATACAAAAGAAGAATTAATATTATACTTTGATAAATTAATTCCTGATAAAATTTAACCAACTAATTAAAAATGTTCAAGTTAACAAAATCGTCCAATATATTTAAGTTTTCATAAAAATAAAAAGTTAGAAAAAGTTGATAATTTATTCTAACTTTTTTGATTTAAGTAAGTTTTGAAAATTTCATTTTTGATACATTAATTAACACAATAATTCATCAAAGGTTGCTTTTGACTTTAATTTATCAAATGAAATTAGCTAAGGCACCAATAATATTGTTAAATAATTGAAACACACTTCTTATAATCTTGGAAAGTTTTCTGAGTTGAAAGCCAATTTTTGTGTTAATTAAAGGTATTAATAATCCTATGAAAGCATAAAAAAAGAACTGAAAAGAATCAATCCTATATATATCAAAAGACTTAAAGCCTTATATTTCTTGGCAGAGGCGGAGAGAATCGAACTCCCATCAAAAGTTTTGGAGACTCCTATGCTACCATTATACCACGCCTCTATATCTCAAAAGCCAAATAAATTATAACATAGCTTTTTTGATATTGCTAGTATTTTTCACCATTTTTTAACTCTTCAAATCAGACTTTCATAAAATATGATAGGTGATTTAGATGTTAATAAGTTATACAGCCAAAGAAAAGGATATTTTAGCAAGAATTATGCGTGCTGAAGCTTTAAATGAAGGAGACCTAGGAATGCTTATGGTCGGAGATGTTGTTTTAAATCGCGCTATTGTAGGATGTTATACTTTCAAAAATGTTAATACAATTTATGATGTTGTATATCAACCCAATCAGTTTGTCGGTGTTAATTCTTCGTTATTTCAAGCAACTCCTACTACTTTAGAAAAAAATTTAGCTGACCGAGTACTAAGAGGGGAATATTATTATCCCGCCACGAATGCATTATGGTTCTATGCTCCTGCAAAGAATCAAGATTGTCAACTCAATTGGTATTCCCAACCTTTAGCAGGGAAATATCAAAATCATTGCTTTTACAAACCAGAAGCAGGATCTTGTGCCGAAATCTATGATAAATAGATTTTTTTTACGCAAAAAAAAGATTAAGAGAAAACTTAACCTTAAGGTAAAATTAATTTTTGACCAATAGATAGAAAATCTGTGGATAAGTTATTTAATCTTTTTATTTCACTTACAGTTGTTCCATACTCTCTAGCAATGGAATATAAATTATCCCCTTTTTTCACAGTATATATTGTTTGAGATCCTTTATCAGGAATAATTAAAACTTGACCAATTGTTAATAAATCACTCATTAAGTTATTTGCCATACGGATATCTTCGACAGTTATTCCATACATTCTTGCAATCGAATATAAACTATCATTTGGTTTTACTATATATCGTGTTTCATTATCAGACATTGTTGCAGTATCATTAATGATAAGCTTTTGACCGATACTAAGTAAATCAGAATTTAAATTATTAATTCGACGTAATTCCAAAACTGTCGTGCCAAATTTACGCGCAATAGAATATAAATTGTCTCCTGGTTGAACTGTGTAATAAGAATTGGATTCGCTCGTATCAGAAATTAATAAACGTTGACCGACTCTTAATAAATCACTGGTTAAACGATTTAATTCTCTTAAACTGGCAACAGTAGTATTAAACTCTTGAGCAATGGAATATAAACTATCCCCTTTTTTTACAATATAATAATTTTCTTCCTCACTTATACTTGGAATCAGTAAAACTTGACCAATGGTTAAAGAATTGCTTGTTAAATTATTGGCTTCCTTTAATTCATCTACAGAAATTCCTAGTTCTCTGGCAATACTCCATAAAGTATCTCCTGATACGTTTTTTATGTAGTATTTTTAAATATAAATATAATATCTATCCTTTTATCTTGATAGATATAAATCTTTTCAACTAAATTTATGATTAATTCTCTAGTCGGATTTTCTAATGATAAAAATTCATTTATATATTTTTCTATTTTTTTATTATCTAATCTATTTGAATCTATTTGCTTATTTTTAAGATCATCAATATTTGATTTATTATTTTCTATTTCTTTTTTCAAATTTTCACTTACTCTTAAATATTGTGATTCATCAATGATACCTTTTAGCCTATCCATATAAGTTTTATCTAGATTTTCAGTTAGTTTATTATTTGTAAGTTCTAAACTTTCAATTCGTTTTTTTAATTTTAAAGTATTGTCTTCGAATGTTATATTACCTAATGAATCTTTAATTTTGTTTTTATCTAAATAATTCTTACACACATCTTTGATATTATCTAAAATAACACTTTCTAATATTTCATAATTATTTGTATGTGTTGTACAAACATGATATTTCGAGTAAGTCCTATAATAATCACAAGTTGTATAACTTCTACCTGTTTTATTTTGATACCTTATCGTAATTCTATGTTTACAATCTCCACAATATAAAAGCCCATCTAATAAATAAAATCTTTTCTTTTCTGGTCTTTTAACATTTTTAGGTAATAAGTTCTGCACATAATTAAAAGTATCTCTATCTATTATTGCTTCATGAGTATTTTCTACAATTATATAGTCTTTAGATTTGTTTTTAACAGTCTTTTTAAGTTTATAGTTTATCTTTTTGGTTTTACCTTGTACTGAATCTCCTACATATATTTGATTAGTTAGAATTGCTTTTATAGTTGTATCAACCCATACACCTTGTTCCTGTGAAATACATTTACTACTACACTTTGTATTCCAAACATAATTATAGTAAGATGCTGGCGTTTTTATTTTTCTTATAGTAAGTTCTTGTGCTATATAATGATATGTATTACCTTTAAGTGCTAAATCAAATATTAACCTAACAGTCTTTGCTTGTTCTTCATTTATTACTAAATGATTTTTATTATTTGGATCTTTCATATAGCCAAAAGGACATCTACCAGATACATATAAACCATCTTTCATTCTTGAATGTAAACTTGTTTTAACTTTTTTAGAAATATCTTTTGCATACATATCATTCATTATGGCTTTAAAAGGAGCAATATCATTATTGGTATTATCTATAAAAGTATCAATACCATCATTAATCGCAATATATCTTATATTATTATTTGGAAAATATTTCTCAATAAGTTCTCCAGTACCAATATAATCTCTACCTAATCTTGACATATCCTTTGTAATAATCATGTTTATTTTTCCAAGTTCAATATCTTTTATCATTCTTTTAAATGCTGGTCTTTCAAAATTTGTTCCAGTAAATCCATCATCGACATACTCATCTATAACATTATAATTATTTTCTTTTACATACTGATTAAGTAAACTTTTTTGACTAATAATACTATCAGATTCTATATTCCCATCATCTCTTGATAATCTTATATAAATTCCTACTTTAAAACTACTATTCCCATTCATTAATTCATACTCCTTTCACTTTGGGAATAATGAGTACGATTGAATGGTACCTCCTTATTTAAAATATTGCAAGTCATATTAATTTTCTTTTCTAATTCTATTCTTAATACATTAGTTATTATTTCATTTAAAGTTTTTCCATTTTCTTTAAATTTTAAATTAACTTTGTATTTAACCATAGAGTTTTATACCTCCACTAAATTCTATGGCTTTAATTTTTCGTTTAGTAATATTATTTAGTATGAATAAATCATACTGGGTAATATTACTTATTATCATAAACCTCCTGATTACTCATTTTTAGCATTTCAATATAGCCAATTTCTAATAATTGTATCATCATTTTTGATATTGGTATATTATAGAAATCTACCATTAATTTGATTCGATTAAATAACTCTTCTTTTAAATTAAAATCAAATCTTCTCATATACATCATCTCCCTTTCATACTGTGCATGATACCTCCACTAAAAAGAAGAGTCAAGTCATAAGCACTAGAAAGTTTTGTCTATCATCCTATAAAACCGATAAATATATTAATTTCTAAAAGAGCAGGGTAAGATGTTTACACATCAATACTAAACTATACCTTATTTCATAAGAGTTTAGTAATGTGTAAAACTTATTTCGTACTTACGAAATTCATCCTACTTTTTAGGTTGGTATAAAAGGTAAATCTAGAAATAATAATAGTTTTAAGCCAAAAAAGATCATCCTAATTTCTAGTTTTCACTAGATTTTATAAGATGATATTTTTTAGCAATCATTAATAAATAGATATTAATCATTTAATTTTTCTGCTTTCCTTTAAAGCATTAATTGCAAAATTCATAACTGAATCATTTTGATTGTAATAATCATCTAAAGTTAATTCTATTTTTTTATCAACTTGAAAAAAAACAGGTTTAAGAAAGTTTGGATATTTTTTTAAGGCATTTCTAAAATCTTCTTTATATATACCATAACATTCTAAATTTTCGTCATAATACCAATACGTTGCACTACCATATATCCTTAAATTCATATCATGTATTTCTTTTTGCATTACACAATTTCCAAAGCAATTAATAGATGTACCTGGAGATGTTCCAATTATTTTAGAACCTATATTTTTTAATCCAATTAAACACATACGTGCACTTGAAAAAACTCTTTCGTCACACAATGTAATAGATTTTTTACCATACAAAAATTCAATTAAATGTTTATTAATTGAGGAATCTCCACCTCTATTTCCACGCAAATCAACAATATATTTATTTATATCATGCATATTGTCTAATTTATGTATAAGTGCCTTCATTTTTTCTTCATCTCTACATGAGCTATAAGTAATAACTGCAATATCATCAATTATCTTCAAATTATAATTTTCTTTTTTTGATTTATCTATGTATATATCTAAGTGATTTAAGTTAAATTGTATATCATTATTATTAGTACTAATATCAATTGAATCTGTTATTGTTAAAGAAGGCAATGATTTTAGTATATTGACATTAGTTAAATATTCTTCTAGTGTAATTTTTAAATACGATTCAGAAGAATAACATATAATTTTTTCTAGTTCCGAAATAATTGTATTTATATCAACATCACCTATTTTTTTTATTTCATCTCCTTTAACATAATTTAAATTTTGATTACAATCAACAATATATGGTCTACCATCAATAATTCTAATTTTTAGCGGTAAAAATTTTTGATCAATAAAATATGCTTGAGTATGAGAATCATAAGGATGTAACATATATTTAAACATATAGTTTAAGTAATAGTATAAATCAAATCTATTATATTCTAATTTATCTGCAATAATTTCTTTCAACTTATTGTCGAACTCTTGTTTAGAATGAATCAAATAAAAGCAAGGATGACCATTAAATCTGCGATTATTTCTTTTAACTACTCCATTTACTAAGAATGTAGTAGTTTCATCAATTATATTTATTAAATCTTTTCTGTTCATCTTTTTTCACCTCAGTTTCATACATATTATAACATATATTTAAAATATTTCTTAATATTACTCATTATTCCCCATAAAAACTCTATCCCCCTTTTTTACAATGTATATATTTTGATTCGAAGATCCACTTGAATATGGAACTCCAACATAACTTGCTATTGCACGGACAACCGCTTCTGCTAACATCTCATAATCATTTTTTAAAAGCTCTGGATCATCACCATTACTATCAGCAAAACCATACTCAATAATTAAAGACTCATTATTTGGAGTATCTCTTAAAATATAATAATAGTCTTTTGCCGGATCAGAAGGTAAGCGTCGTTGATAATATTTTCGAACATTTTGGCCAGATTTAATAAATTCATTGGCAATCATACGAGATAATTTATCACTATTTCGAAGGGAATAAATTATTTCAGCACCATCACCACCTGGCGATAATCAATGTGTAACTACTTCCTCTTTTTACTATTTTCTAATATATAATAATCTATCGTAGGTATCGTCTCTACAAGAAAATCATATTGTCTAAAATACATTATAACCTCAGATGAATCTCCTTTAGAATAATATCCTTCTGGAACATTTTTATTTTCTTTCATTGTACCTTTAAAAAATTTTATAAAATCTGGATTAGCTTTATTTATTTGATCTAAATACTCTTTAGCTTTCTCATCATTCCCTTGCTTATAGTAAAGTATAAATAGTGGAAATAACATTTCTAAGCTTTCCTCGGAATATTTTTTATATAGTTTAAGTATATCATTTTCTTCTTCTAAATAAGCATATATCGCCATAAGTAAATATCTAGCACCCGTATTATCATTTTCATTTAATCTAAGAATTTCTTTACAAACATCACGTGCTTGCTTTATTTTTCCATCTAAAATTAAATAATCTGCTTTTGCAAATAAGCCTCTAATATATGGTCTAGTTTCAAATATTCCATAAAAATGTCCAATATTATCTTTATCAAAATACCCTTCATTTTTTAATCTATCTTTTTCAAAGGCTAATCCTTCTTCTAATAGCTTCCACCTTTTTAATGGATTATCTTCTATATGTACTTGAAATAGTACTGCATCAAAGCAATCTGAACACATTTTGTATGCTTCTTTTGCATATTTGATAGCTTGTGCTTTAGATTTAGTCCTTTCTGCTTTTTCTAATAGTTCGTAAGCATCATCCAATATTGTATTCTCATACTTTATTTCTCCAGCATTGTATTTTTGTATAAATTCTTGTAATTTTTCGTTTAATTCCTTTTCATCTTTTGCATCAATATTTGCTAAAAATTCATTAAGCATATTATTAAGTTTATTATTCATTTTATTTTTCCTACAACTTCCTTTTCATTTTTCATTTCAATTTTTTTTCTTCTATGTATTCATAATTTAATGCATTCTTGTTAGTAACTACGCTTTCCCCAATTTCTTGTTCTAAATCTTTTCTTGCATTACCTGCAATTTTTCCACCACGTCTTGCTACTTCAATATTTTCATTTAAACCTTTTGGACTTTTCTTTTTGGCAATTTCTCTAGTTGCTATTTCACCTAAATCCGCAAGGGTTACTTCGATATCACTCATGTTATCTCGGAGTGATTCTTTCCTAAGTCCTTTAAATGATTTATATTCTTTTGCAGTCATGCCAGACCATTCTTTATAAATTTCATTTGTTAGAATTGCATATTCTTTTGATTCAGTTATCCCACCATCTTTCCATACATCAGTAAGTTGTTTTCTATCTTGAATACCTTTAATTCTTTTTACAATCCATTTTTCATCATAACCTTTTGCTCTATATAAGTCTATCGCTCTTTGTACTGCAAGTGATGGATCAAATGTTTCATCTATTCTTTCACTACCGAGTTTTGCTAACCATTTTTTAATTGGTTCTGCATTCTTACTAGGAATTGATTAAATGATTCTAAACATTCCTTCTATATCAACAATATCAGTATTATAATATTTTCCATCAGAAGCTTTCAATTTCAGTTGGTTACAATTTGTAACCGACTCATTTCCCTCCTGTTTTAGTCTATGTTTTAAAACTTTCCAATAATTTCTCGGATTATCACTTTCTGAGACAACACCAACTATGTCGACAACACTTATAAAGTATTTGTCTTGTTCCTTATCCCAAACAGTTCTAATTGTTTCATTATTAAATATTTTATTTATTAAATGCATTTTATCCTGATTCATAAGATACCTCCTTACTGTATAGTATATAAAACGTTTGTTCTCACGTCAATGTTTATTATTTTTATGTGCACCTTGGCACAGCCTATCGATAGTCAATGTGTATTTAATTATTTATTTTGTTATATTTATCTATATAATAATTCCAATAATTATTTATTTTATTATTTTTAATTCTTTTCATTTCATTGTCTATTATTGACTTTTCAATATAAATTTCTTCTTTTATCTCTCCAATAACACTCTTTAATAATTTGTTACTAATTGTTTTATCTATTTTTAGTTTCAATGCTTTAAATGATAAATCAATACCAAATGTTAATTCATATAATTCATTTATACTCTTTTGCAATTTTATTTTATTAGAAGTAGTAAAAATCCAGTAAAAATTTAATTCTTTTTTCTTTTTAATTGCATTATTTGTAATATCTTTTAAATAGCTAGTTATATATTGAATACATTTTTTCGGATCTTTATATTCTACAGTACATCTTTCTATACTTAACAAATACTGATAATATATTTGCATTTGATTGCAAAAATATTCAAGGTTTTCATCAATTTTATTTTTATAATCAATGTAAGAAACAACTATGGAGACAAAGCATCCTGTTATTAAATTAATTAATACTGCTTCAAAAAAAGAATTTAATAACCCGTTAATTTCAAAATTAACTAAAAAAACTATTAACCATAAAGATATAAATCCTAATATTTTTATTGCATCCCTATTATTTTTCATACAACTCCTTATATTGTTAATATTTTAAACCATGTATTCTTTGCTCCAAATTAGAGCAAAGTTAATTAAATATTATTTAATATGCTAAATTTGTAAATTATTTCAATATTTTTATCTTTATCTATAACTATTTTGTCGATAATAGTTTGCATTAATTCTCTTGTAGGATTTTCAATATTAATTAAAGATTTAATTTTTTCTTCGTATTGCTTTAAATCATCAGTTTTATTTTTTATAACCTTGTTATCATCTTTTAACTTATTTATTTCTTTTCTTAATTTAGTTAGTAAAAATTCAGTATCATTAGCAATTCTTTTATACATTTCTTCTGATACTAAACCTTTAAATTTATCTTCATAAAGTGTATCTAATTTATTAAGATATTCTTTTTCTTTAGATTCTAACTCTTTTATTTTTTCTTGTGTTTTAAAATTATTCTTTTTCTTATTATTAATTTCATTTGCGATATCAGATACATTAATAGCTTTTAAATATTGTTTACAAGTCTTTTTAATCGTATCTAATAAAGCGTTCTCTAACTTATCATAAGGTATAAAATGTGGCTCACACATTCTTCTTTTTGGATCTCTTGAATATCTATTACAATTAATTGTCCAATAATCTTGTTTCTTTTTATAAGTAATAGTAAGCATATTACCACATTCTTTACAATATAATAAGTTTTCAAATAGTCTTTTTTCTCTTTTTGTATTTGCTGTATAATTTGTTCTTTTGACATTATCCTGAACATGTTCAAATATAACTCTATCCACTATTGGTTCATGAGTATTTTTAACAATATCCCAATTACCTTTAGGAAGTGTCTTTTTCTTTTTTGATTTATAAGATACTTTTGTTTGAACACTTTGTACCATATCACCAACATACATTTGATTTTTTAAAATTTTTTTAACTGATGATATAGTCCAGATAGGATTGTATTTGTTTTTGGCATTTGGATTTTTTCTTTTAAGACTACTTGGAGTTTTAATTTTACTTTCGTTTAGATAAGTTGTTATTGCAGATAATCCAACTCCTTCAAATGCCATATCAAATATTTTTTTAACAATCGGTGCATATTCTGGATCTGGAATTAAGTGTCCCTTATCATTTGGATCCCTTAAATACCCATAGCTTGGAGCACTACCAATAAACTTCCCGTTTCTTCTTTTATCATTTAAGACATTACGAATTTTTATTGAGTTTTGTTTACTGTAATAATCATTACAAGCAAATATAAAAGTTGAAGAATCATTACTAGCTTGATTTACTGCATTATCATAACCTTCTTGCATAGAAATAAATCTTATTCCATTTTCAGGAAAGAAATTTTCAACATAATAACCTGTCATAATATGATCTCTTCCAAGTCTAGATAAATCTTTTACAATAACTAAGTTGATAACTTTATTTTTTATATCTTCAATCATTTTTGAAAATCCTGGTCGTTCAAAATTAGTTCCAGAATAACCATCATCAACATATTCTCCTACAAAGATAAACCCTTTTTCTTTTACAAAATTCATTAACATATTTCTTTGATTAAGGACACTCTCACTATCTGATTCGTAAGTTTTTCCTTCATCAGCTTCAGATAATCTTATAT